>CAZEJA010000229.1:0-5604 GCA_964512215.1 uncultured Planctomycetaceae bacterium | reverse complement strand
ACCGGGAACGGCACGGCGCGAACGGGAAGGACAGCCATGGACTGCGCAAGCGATGCAACGAAGTTGATCGGGCGGACGCCGCTGCTGCGCCTGGGGCGGCTGTGCCCGGAGCAGCCCGTGCTGGCCAAGTGCGAGTTTCTCAACCCGATCAGCATCAAGGACCGCGCGGTGCTTCGGATCATCGACGATGCCGAGCGCGAAGGGCGCCTGACGCCGGGTGATACGCTGATCGAAGCCACCAGCGGCAACACCGGGATGGCCGTCGCATGGATCGCCGCTCTTCGCGGGTATCGGGCGATTCTGGTCATGTCGGAGATCCAGAGCGTCGAGCGGCGCCAGATCATGGCGGCGTTCGGGGCGGAGCTGGTCCTCACGCCCGCGTCGGAGGGAACCAAGGGCGCGAAGAAGCGCCTGACGGAGATTCTCGCCGAGCACCCGGAGTACTTCTACGTCGGGCAACACCAGAATCCCTCGAACCCCCAGGCGCACTACGAGACGACGGGCCCGGAACTGTGGGCGGACACGGACGGGGAGATCGACGTGCTGGTGGCCGGGCTCGGCACGGGCGGGACGCTCTGCGGGGCGGGGCGGTTCCTGAAGGAGCGGAAGCCCGGCGTGCGGCTGATTGCCGTCGAGCCCGCCGAGGCGCCGTTTATCTCGCAGGGCATCTTCACCCCGCACCGGATCATGGGCACTGCGCCGGGGTTCGTGCCCGAGAACGTCGACCGCGACGTGATCGACGAGTTCGTCCTTGTCTCCGAGGAGCAGGCGTTCGAGATGTGCCGCCGCCTCGCCCGCACGGAGGGCCTGCTGGTGGGCATCTCGTCGGGCGCGACCGCCCATGCCGCCGTCGAACTCGCCGCCGCGCCCGCCAACGCGGGCAAGACCATCGTGTGCATCTTCGCCGACACCGGGCAGCGATACCTGAGCGTGGACGGACTGCTTCCGTCCTGAGTGCGGAGACATCCAGCACAGACAGTGGAGCACGCAGCGTGAGCAGACCGAACATCGTGTTCATCATGGCCGACGACACCGGGTACGGTGACGTGAGCTGCTACAACGCCGACTCGAAGATCCTCACCCCGCACATCGACCGCCTGGCGGCCGAGGGGACGATGTTCACCGACGCCCATTCGCCGTGCGCGCTCTGCACGCCGACGCGGTACGGCGTGGTGACGGGGCGCTACTACTGGCGGACGCCGAAGAAGCACTCGCTCGTGATGCCCTACGAGCCGCCCGTGATCGAACCGGACCGCCCGACCGTCGCGTCGATGCTCAGGCAGCGCGGCTACGCGACGGCCTGTATCGGCAAGTGGCACCTGGGCCTGCGATACCCCGCCAAGGGCGGCGGCTACACGCAGGAGGAAGCGGACATCGACTTCAGCCGGCCGCTGGAAGGCGGACCGATCGAACTCGGTTTCGACTACTTCTTCGGGACGGCTGGGTGCTCGACGTCCGACGCGCCGTACTGCTTCATCGAGCAGGACCGCACGGTAGGCATCCCCAGTGTTCCGAGCACCGAAGAACTCCACGAGCTGCCCGGTTTCTACCCGGGGCTGATGGCGCCGGACTGGGACGAGACGACCGTCGACATGACGTTTGTCGACAAGGCCGTCGCGTTCATCGACCGTCACGTGGAGGCCCGTCCGGACGATCCGTTCTTCCTGTACTTTCCGCTGTCGGCGCCGCATATCCCGTGGCTGGCCCCGGGGTTCCTGCATGGCGCCAGCGAGGAAGGCCCGCGGGGCGACATGAACGTGCTGGTCGACTGGTGCGTCGGGCAGGTCCGCGACGCCCTCGAGCAGCGGGGCATCCTGGACGACACGCTGCTGATCTTCACGAGTGACAACGGCCCGCATCGAGGCGAGAATGGACACGCCTCGACGGGTCCGTACCGCGGGTTGAAGAACTCCGCCTTCGAGGGCGGGCACCGCGAGCCGTTCGTCGCCCGCTGGCCCGGACACGTCGAGGCCGGCGCGGTATCCGACGAACTGATCTGTCTGACCGACCTGATGGCGACGCTGGCGGACCTGACGGGCGAACCGATGCCCGACGGCGCCGGCGAGGACAGTTTCAGCGTCCTGCCCGCGCTGCTGGGACGCGGCGGATGCATACCGTCCCGCCCGGCGATGATCAGCGACACCGGCGGGCACCGGTGTGAATTGGGCGACTTCGCCATTCGTAGACACAACTGGAAACTGATCGTCATCCCCGCCCGCAAAGAGGGCGAGGCCGAGCGGCGACACCTGTTCGATCTGGACGGCGATCCGGGCGAGCAGAACGATCTGATTGAGGAGCATCCCTCCCTCGCCGCCGAACTGGCGGACCTGCTGGAGGAGATCAAGCAGCACGGCTCGAGGACGGTCGAGTGTGCGTAGGCCTCCGCGACCCGATGCGGCATTCAGCACGATGTTGAGGAGTGAACATGTACCAAAGCGACTTCACGCAGGATGAGTTCAAGGCCCGCCGCCGCAAGGTGTGCGAGGCGATCGGCAAGGACGCGGTGGCGCTGCTGCCCGGCGCGCCCGGCCCCAAAGGCAGCGACACGTTCTGCCAGTACAACGACTTCTACTACCTGTGCGGCGTCGAGTCGCCCCGGGCGTTCCTGCTGATTCACGGCGCGAGCGAGCGGGCGAGCCTGTTCCTGCAGCGCGAATCGCAGTTGGATCGCCAGTCGCCGGGCGACCTGATCTGCGCCGACAATCCCGAGTTCGTCTGCGCGACGACGGGCGTCGACGAGGCGCTGCCCATCGAGCGGCTGGCCCCGCGGCTGCAGCGGGCCTCGGTGGTATACGTGCCCTTCGAGGACGGTCAGGTCATCGGGGAGAACCGCCATCACGCCCGGGAGTGGGCGAACGAGGTCTACTCCGACCCCTGGGACGGCCGGCCCACCCGGGCGGACCACCTCATCGCCACCCTCCGCACACGCCATCCGCACGTGGAAGTCCGGTCGCTTTCGTCCCTGATGATCGAACTCCGCCTGATCAAGTCGCCCGCGGAGATCGACCTGCTGCGGCGGGCGGGCCACCTGACGGCCGTCGCCGTCTGCGAGGCGATCCGCTCGACCCGCCCCGGCGTGATGGAGTACCAACTGGACGCCGCGATGCGGTACCACTTCCTCGCCGGCGGCGCGCAGGACCAGGCCTACCACGCCATCATCGCCAGCGGGCCCAACGCCTGGTACGGACACTACAGCCGCAACGACCGCGAGATGGCGGACGGCGACTGGGTCCTTTGCGACGGCGCGCCGTCCTATCACTACTACGTCAGCGACATCGGGAGGATGTGGCCGATCAACGGAACCTACACGCAGGCGCAGCGCGAGATGTACGGCTTCGTCGTCGAGTATCACAAGGTCCTGCTCGCGGGAATCCGCCCGGGACGGATGCTGGAGGAGATCCACCTCGAAGCGGCGGAGACGATGAAGGGCGTGCTGGCCGGGTGGACGTTCACCTCGTCGGTGCACGAGCAGGCTGCCCGCGACATGTTCGAGTTCCGCGGGCACCTGTCGCACTGCGTGGGGATGTCCGTGCACGACGACTGGCCGGACCGGAAGCGCCCGCTCGAGCCGGGGGTCGTCTTCTCGGTCGATCCGCAGATGCGCGTGCCGTCCGAGAAACTCTACATTCGCGCCGAGGACACCGTGGTCGTCACGGAAGACGGCATCGAGAACCTGACGGCCGAGGCGCCCCTTGAACTGGACGACGTGGAAGCGATGATGAAGCAGGACGGACTGCTGCAGGCGTTCCCGCCCGCGTAACGGCCCACCAGGAGAACCGCGATGGATCAGCAACTGCTCGAACGAGTCTGCAACACGCCCGGCGTGCCCGGATACGAAGACGCCGCCCAGGACGTGGTGGCGGACGTGCTCACCGCGAGCTGCGACGAGGTGACGCGAGACCGGATGGGCAACGTCATCGGCCTGAAGAAGGCGACGCAGATTCCCGACGGCGCGGAGCGCGCGCCGCGCGTGATGCTGGCCGCCCACGTCGACGAGATCGGCATGATGGTCAAGCACATCAACGACAAGGGCTTCATCCGGTTCCAGCCCGTCGGCGGGCTCAACGCGAAGGTCCTCGTCTCGCAGCGCGTGCTCATCCACGGGCGCGAGCCGGTCGGGGGCGCGATCGTGCCCGACACGCGGGGCGACCAGAAGGACAAGGTTCCCTCCCTCGAAGACATGCTGATCGACACGGGCCTGCCCAGAGAGGACCTGTGCGACCGCGTGGAGGTCGGTGACATTATCACCTTCGCTCCCGAGGTCGAGCTGCTGAACGAGAAGGTCTACGTGGGGCGGAACTTCGACGACCGGATCGGCACGTACTGCCTGCTGGAGGCGATGAATCGCCTGGGGGCGACCTCGGTGGACGCCTACGCGGTCAGCACCGTGCAGGAAGAGGTAGGCGTTCGCGGGGCGCGGACCTCGACGTACGCGATTGAGCCGGACGTCGGCATCGCCATCGACGGCAGCGTCTGCTGGGGGGCCTACATCCCCGAGCACCAGAACCTCTGCACGATCGGCGAGGGCACGGGCATCTACGTCATGGACCGCCTGACGATCGGCGCCCCGAAGCTGGTGCGGTTCCTGTTCGACCTGTGTGAACGCTTCGGGATCTCGTATCAGAAGAACATCGGCGGCGGCACGGACGCGTCGGCCATTCAGAAGGCGAAGGCCGGCGCCCTGGCCACCACCATCGGCGCCCCCGTGCGATACATGCACTCGACCGTGCAGATGTGCCACGCCGACGACATCGAGGCCACCGTCGAGCTGCTCAAGACGTTCCTCGAGCACGCCCACGAGCTTGTGGCGGAGACAGCATGAAGATTACGAGCGTCACGACCACGCCCATCCGCATGCCCATCGTCCGGGCCCCGTACTCGACCGAGCGGGCGGGCACGAAGAAGGAGTGGGGGCGGCCCACGCGCATCTCGCCCAAGCGCCCCGGGCAGATGCTGGAGTATCTCATCGTCCGCATCGAGACGGACGAGGGCGCCGTCGGCATCGGGGAGGCGCCCGTCGATATCGGCTTCTTCGGGCAGACGCTCGAAGAGGTCCAGGCCGCGATTGACGACTATCTGGGCCCGCTGATCGTCGGGGCCGATCCGTTCGACCGCGAGTATCTCATGCACCGCATCGACGTCCGCGGGAATTCCTGCGCAAAGTCGGGCATCGACCTGGCGCTGCATGATCTCGTGGGCAAGGCCCTCGGTGTTCCGGTCAGCGCCTTGATCGGCGGCTCGCACAAGAAGCGGATTCCGGTGGCCATCGAAATCGCAGGCGGTCCCGCCGACGCGATGGCGGCCGAGTGCGTGGCGTTCATGGAACGGGGCGTGCGGGCCTTCAAGCCCAAGATCGGCGGGATTCCCGATGACGATGCGGATCGCCTCCGCGCGATCCGCGAGGCGGTGGGCCCGGACGTGTCCATCCGCGCGGACGCCAACCAGGGATACACACCCAAGGAAGCGATCCGCCTTTGCCGGTTGGCGGAGAAGTACGACGTCGGCCTCGATCTGCTGGAGCAGCCGGTCCCCACGTGGGACTTGCAGGGGATGGCCTTCGTGCGGCGGTCGGTGGATACGCTGATCGAAGCGGATGAAAGCTGC
>CAZEJA010000228.1:0-5608 GCA_964512215.1 uncultured Planctomycetaceae bacterium | reverse complement strand
CCCGCATTCCGGCAATCGCCCGCCACTCGATTTGCGGGTAGAGATCTCTGACGTCATCGGGGACATTCTTGATTGCCTCGCCAATGATTTCAAGGCTGCGCACGAATGCTCGCTGGAGAATTGGATCGTGCATGAAACGATCTTCATCTGTACGTGCCAGCTGCTCGGAAATGAAGGCTATCTCATCCAGAACATGACGGAGTGAGTCAGGCCACAAGACGGACATGTTCAGCCTCCCGCATGATCCGTGGCGCCATGTGCCGACTCAAAGACTGGGGCGTTACGAGTTCGACGGTACGGGCAAACGCGTCCTCGAGCATCAGTGCCAGCGACATAAAGTGGTCAAATGTCTTTGCGCCCGGCCGAAACTCAACAAGAATATCAACGTCACTGGATGCATTCTGATCGCCACGGGAAAAAGAACCGAAAAGACTGAGAGAGGCAACGCCCAGAGATAGAATCTCCTCGCGCATATCCATGACGCGTCGTCTTATGTCATCACTGGATTCAACAGGTTCCATAAGGGAAAGGGTAGGTCCGGGCACCTGAAAGAGCAAGGGTATTATGGAGTTTTCGTAGAGCAACTGGGGAGAAGCCAGTTGACACAACTGGCTCCTTCTCGGCCTCCGTTGTAAAGACGGAAGCCGGCAGGCCTTCCTTGTTATACAGGTTGGCGCCTTCCGGATTCGGTGCCCAGGCATACCGGACAGCGACTGGCTTCGGCACCTCCGGATGCATGACCGTAACCGTGTCTTTCCCTGTGATTTCAGCCTGCGCCGATTTCCACTGACGATCCGCCCCGCAGATCTGGAACTGTTTCAATGGCTCCCCGGTTTCCCGTGCAGCGTCCATCACCGGCTTTTCGCCGCTCATGAGCCCGGAACCGGCATGCTCAAACTGGATAATCACTTTGTCGCCTTTGGTTTCGTGGTTCTTGTAGAGCGGGCCGCTGTAGACCGGAATGCTCTGCCCGTAATCCTTCTTCAAGGCCCACAGCGCCAGTCGCTTGCCGACATCCATTTTGTTGTGCGGATGGACGTCCCGGGGTTCGCCGATATCATGCAGCACCGCCATGCCGGTGTTTTCCAGTCCGAGCGTTCGACGCTGCTGATCGCAGACCGTGGGCCATCCGTCGAACGCAATCGACCCGGGAGCCGGTTTTGCACAGTTAGCCAGCTGAGCGAAGTAAAAGGGAAACTCGCCTTGGTTCCAGTGGTTACGCCATGCGCTGATCATTGCCCTGAGATTGCGCTCATACCTATGAGGATTATGACTGGAATTGGCTTCGCCCTGGTACCAGATAACACCCTTGATGGCGTACGGGATCACCGGATTGACCATCCCATTGAAAATTGTGGATGGCACCGTCGGACGCCATCCCCGTCTGGTGGCTTCTCGTTCTGCCCTCTCCTCTTCCGCCGACATCATGTTGTCCCGGTAATACGCAGCCATCTCCTCGTCCTGCTGAAACGCTTCAGCAGGAATCCAAGGCTCGATGCGCGTGGCACCCCAGGCACACAGAACCAGACCGACCGGAACCTTCAACTCCCTGCGCAGCTCGCGACCTAAGAAGTAGGCCGTCCCCGAAAAGTCAGGGTTGGTTTCCGGCGATGAAGACACCCACTGACCGCTCAGCGTCGTGAGCGGCTCCTGAGGCGACGTGTTACCGGCAACCGTAAACTGCCGAAGCCGCTCGTCCCGAGCCGTCTCCATTTCCTGCTTCACATAGGCGGCAGCAGCCTTGTATCGCTTCTCCGTACGATGGTTGTTGGTTTTCGCCAGCCGCCACATCTCAAAGGCCATATTGGACTGCCCGGAACAGAACCAAACCTCGCCCGAGAGCACACTCTTGATTTCAACCGTGTTATTCCCCTGAACGGTGAGCGTGTACGGCCCACCCGCTTTCGGCGTTTCCAGCTTCACCATCCATTTGCCGGAGGCGTCGGCGGTTGTGGTTGCCGCTTTACCCCAGCTTGCACTGACGGTCACGTCTTCACCCGGATCCGCCCATCCCCATACCGGGGCCTTCGCCTCGCGCTGGATAACCATGCCATCGGCAAACAGGGCCGCCGGCTGCACATCGGCCATGCCGGCAAACGACATGCCAATAACCAGCGCTGCAATCAATACGCTTCGCTCTATCCTCATAACTTCCCTTGTTCGCAGCGTTTCAATTGAGAACTGCGCTATTGCTCTATCCCTGTGCAGGTGATTCTTGTATCGGCTGCGGCGACGGCTTTACCCGCAACGCGTAGCACGGGCTTCAGGCCTGAGAGAGAACGCACGGTGGCTGAAGTCAGCTTGCCCTTATCCCATTCGATATCGACCTCGAAATTGCCCTGGGCTTTCAGCCCCTTCACGCTTCCTTTTGGCCAGCAGGAAGGCAGGGCCGGGAGCATATGCAGCTCACCCATGTGCGATTGAAGCAGCATCTCTGTCACGCCCGAGGTCGCACCGAAATTTCCATCAATTTGAAACGGCGGGTGCGTATCAAACAGATTGGGCATAATACTCCTCTTCATCAATTCCGAGAGCAGCTTGTGAGCCCTGTCGCCATCAGCCAACCGGGCCCAGAAATTGATCTTCCAGGCCTTGCTCCAACCCGTGCCGCCATCACCACGGGCATCAAGGGAAACCCTGGCCGCTTCGGCCAGGTCAGGCGTCTGTGCCGGAGAGATGGCTCGGCCCGGATGCAAGGCATACAGGTGCGATACATGCCTGTGATGATCTTTCGGATTATCCCAGTCTTCTTTCCATTCCTGCAGTTGCCCCCATTGGCCGATCCGCAGTCCCGGGTCGAGTTGAGCCAGCTTCGCCTTAAGCGTATCACGAAAAGCGGCATCAACACCCAACACCTCGGTGGCCGCGATGGTGTTTTCAAACAGCTCAACGACGATCTGCTGGTCCATACTGGACCCGGCACTGTGCTTGCCATGTTCAGGGGAATATGACGGCGAGGAAACAAGTTTGCCGTCGTGCGGATCACTCACCAGAAAATCCACCCAGAAGAGACAGGCCTCTTTCATGATCGGATAGCCGATTTCTTTCAGAAACGTCTCATCCTGGTTGAACGTGTAATGCTGCCAGATATGTTGACAATTCCAGGCCGCACCTGCAGGCGCCCAGAAGGATCCAAAATGATCACTGAACCCGGTCTTGCCCCAAATACTCTGCCCATGCCCCGCGATAAAACCTCTGGCTCCAAACTGAGCCGCCGTCTTTCTGCCAGGAACCAGTTGAGCTTTCATAAACTGAAAGAGCGGCAGATGGCACTCGCCCAGGTTCGTCATCTCCGCCGGCCAGTAGTTCATCTGAAGATTAATGTTGTACCAGTACCCAGAAGTCCAGGGGGGCTTGTTTCTGTTGTTCCAGATGCCCTGCAAGTTTGCAGGAAGTGTCCCTTTTCGGGAGGAGCTAATCAGCAGGTAACGACCATATTGAAAGAGCAACCTTTCAAGCGCTCGGTTATCGCCCTGATACGAGGCTCTCTGCTGATCGGTTGGGTTGGTCTGTGAGTCTTGATCAAGATTCAGACGAACGCGCTCAAACAATGCCTTGTAGTCTTTCTGATGCGTTGCTTTGAGCTGTCGGACACTCTTGGCGGCAGCAGCGGCCAGGGTCCTTGTAACGTTCGCATGCGGATGCTCGCCCTCGTAGTCGGGGTAAACATCAACGTAAGAGGTCCCTGCCGTCAGGATGATCGTTGCAGAATCAGCTCCTTCAACCTCGATGCCTCCGTCACGCGCTATCGTCGTTCCACCGTGAGCGCGCACTTTGTACTGTGTCTCATGGTGTAGTTTGTTGCTCAAGGTGCCCGAAGACGTAACCACACCATCTTCGATAGACGTTGTGACCTCATGGGCAAACTCAAAACGGGTTTTAAAGGAAACAGCGCCAGGCTTATCCGCCTTCAAATGGATCACGAAGACATTGTCCGGGTAACTGACAAAGTACTCGCGGCTATAGTGAACGCCATCCTGGGTATAGCTGACTCCACCCGTGCCCTCAGCAAGATTGAGTTCTCTGCGGTACTCACTCAGGCTGCCTTTGCTGCCATCTGCCGACTTGAAGCCGCCAAAATCGAGGTAGAAGTCACCCAGGGTCTGGTACGCGCCCATATACTGTTCGGTGCCACGGAGGCGCCGCATAGCCTTCTTGGCTCCCTGCCAGTCTTTGGCATTGATCCTTTTCCGCACCGCTTCAAGATTGCCAACATGCCCACCGGGACCGGCAGTATTACCGTAATGGTAATTCTCCATGGATCCCGGCCCGCCCGACCAGAGGCTCTTTTCATTGATATTGAACTGTTCGCTGTCTACCCCACCAAAGAACATCACACCAATACGACCATTGCCCATAGGCAAGGCCTCCTGCTCCCATCTCCGCGCTGGCTTGTCATACCATAGCGCAAGATCCTGATCTTCCGCACACAACAAGTCGGGCGTCAGAATCAATCCCAAAAAAAACACGGCTATGACACATACTCTCTTCTGCATATTTCTCCTTCTCTCCCGTCGTGAATCAGGCACGGCTATCTTCCGTCGCCTGAAGGTGGCGAGACGGTCGTAACCTTGCTGCAATTCGTTTTCTTCACAAACGTCGGGGTGTCCGTAACACCTTTGGCTGTAACGGAAAATTGCGAGTCATGGACATCATCCAGGACGATCGCCGGCCTGGCGTCCTTCTTCCTGATCGTCACATTGACGTTCTTCATCGTAAGTCCTTTGACATGGCGCAGGTAGAAGCCGTAGGCCGGAAGCACACCGAACATTCTGTTCTCCGGATATCCCCTGCCTTTCTCAAGAATAACCCGGGCCGCGTCCTTTGCGGTGCGTTCCTTGAATCCACCAAGGATTTCAATGTCCACATTCTCGATGGTTACGTTCTCCACTTTGTGCTTACCGACCCCGGTAATGCTGGACGCGTACACACTATATTTATGTTTCGTTTCTCTCTCGGTGAATCGTTTGCATTTGTCCACCGTCGCCTTGATCCCGCTGATGTGGACGCCTCGAATGGTCCCGGTCGCCACCTTCTCCTTTGATCCATCCGCTAAATAGATCGGCCGATTGCGGGTGCCCAGCCTGATAAAGAGTGGCGTTTGGACTCGCTCCATCGTGATGTTGCGAATGATCACGTTGCTCATTTCACCACCGTCGACCACTTCCAGTGCCAGGCCTGAGATACCGGTATTGTGGATATGATTGTTCTCGATCAGAATATTGCGAAATCCACCGCTGGAATCGGTTCCTGCCTTGATCGCGTTGCAGAGACTTCGCACCTTGTTATTGCGTATGACAACGTTCCGGCAACCCTCACGCGTGTACCCCTTCAGGCATATGCCATCGTCCATCGAGTCGATATCGCAGTTCGCCACCAGCACATCTTCGCAATCCAGAATGTCACAGCCGTCATTATTCGAGAAGTTACTGTCGTAGACACGGACACCGTCGATGTGGAGATTCTTGCCTCGCGTGTATGCCTGCGTCCAGAACCCGGCAGATGTCAACGAAATGCCCTGTATGTGGGTGTTGGGGCACTCGTCGAACCAGATAAGTGTCGGTCGGTGCTTGATCTTGCGCTCGCCGTCCTTGAAATCATTCTGAGC
>CAZEJA010000227.1:0-5611 GCA_964512215.1 uncultured Planctomycetaceae bacterium | reverse complement strand
GAGGTCAGGCTCGTGAGCCCCTCGTCCACGACGGTGTAGATCACCCAGCCCGCCGAAACAATAAAAAAAATGCTGGAACGGTACTCGTGGCTCCGAGACCACAGCGGACCGCACGTCCATTTCATCCGCCGCGGGGAAGCGACCACGGTATCGGCCGCAACGGCGTTGTTCGACGCGTCGTGCATGTAGTGTGACCAGTCGTCGATCTCGTCCGGGATCGCCTTGGTCCATTTCCGATGTCCGATTGTCGATTGCCGATGGAGAAGAAGCGCCACGCCGCCGGGGACGAGAACGCGTGTAATCTCCTCACGCGCCACCGAACACGCGCCACTCACCACCACAAGGTTCACGAGGTCGTCGGCATAGGGCAGACGTTCGTCGTCGAACACCTCAACCGACACGCTGCCGTAGAGGCCGAGCGAGCGGATGTGCTTGCGGGCGGCCGCGACGTTGGCTGCGTCGACGTCGAGCCCGTGAACGAGGTAGCTGTCGTTGGCGTGCAGCGCGGCCGTGAGCTTCCCGTCGCCGCACCCGAGGTGAGCCACCACGCCTCCCCGAACACCGGTGGCGCCCAGGATTGCCTTCGCCTCCTCCGCCGGCGCAGCCCATGCGGGGGCGCCGACACATGCGGTCACGCACGCGAGCACAAACGCTCTCAGCCTCATCTCACTTGCCCTTTCCGAAGCAGATGACCTTTCCATCCATCGTGCACATCAGCAGGCGTCCCCGCGCAGCGATCAGCCCGTCGAACACGGGCGGCGCATCCAGCTTTCGCTCCGCCAGCTTCTTGCCGTCGGCGGCCGACACCGCCCGCAGCACGGCGCCCTTGCGCCCCTCGAAGGCGCCCATCGGGTCTTCGGGGTCGACCACGTCGGGCGGGCCCGCGACGAACAGCGTCTTCCCGGCCAGCACCATCGACCGCACGCGGATCGGCATCCAGTCGTGCCACACCGGCGGGGCCTTGCGGGTAAAGCCCCATCCCTTCGTGGTCTCGCGTGTCCTGTCGTCCAGGACCGGCTCGCTCTCGTTCTTGTCGGCGAACACCAGGTAGCCCTTGTCGCCCGGCGTGAACAGCGGGCTCTGCATGTTCCGCGTCGGGTAGGCCTGGAAGGCGTAGGTCTTGGCCGGCCCGACCACCAGCAGGTGCCCGGTCTTCGCGCCGAGGTGGCCGAGGTAGAAGCCCGGCCACGTCCCGGAGTACATCCAATACGTGCGGTTGAAGTAGGAGTCGTCCAGGAACCCGCCTGTAGAGAATACGTGCCGCCCCACGTCCCGATTCCCGTAGTTGAAGCCGCCGTACTTCTTGCGGTATTCGGTGGCAATGGCCTTCATGGCCCGTTCCACGTACTTGCGCTGGTGGTCTTCGTAGCCCTGGACCTGCTTGAGGTTCGCGGAAATGTAGGGCTCGCCAGTCAAGTCCATCGCCTTGGGCTTCTTCTTCGGGTCCGGCAGGGCGTAGGGCACCTTCTGCTCTGCCAGCGACCGGTCGAGCTTGTACTGGCCGAGGTAGATCGAGCCGCCTTCACTGACGAGGATGTCCGAGCGCGAGCCCTCCATGTGGTATGCGGGAATAAACCGCTTGCCCTCGGCATCGACGCGCGTGCGAGCCCAGGTGTCGAGGTGGTTCTCATGGACAACCTTGCCCGTCGCGGGATCAAGCCCGTACAGGTATATTCCGCCATCCAGTTCCGTCGACCGACCGGCCGTGCAGTAGGCGATAGCTTGCCCTGAGCTTGTCGAAGGGCCGTCCTGAACGAGTACGCTGCCGTGCACGCGCCAGGGCGACTCGAGCTGCCCGAACGCGATAATCCGCCGATCCGCGGGCGCCGCCCGGAACCGCCACGCCAGGGCCCCGTCCGACTCCCGCAGGCAGTAGACGTATCCGTCGGCGCAGCCGAACAGGACCGCCCCGCCGTGAATCGTCGGCGGTGAGTCGATCCGCCCACCGGCAGTGAACTGCCACGCCGTCTTCCCGTTCTCGATGCCCAGTGCGTAGACCGTGTGCTCATCCTTGGCGGCTACGTAGACGCGGTCGCCAACGGCCACCGGGGGCGTCAGACGGCCTTTGAGCTTCACCGACCAACTCGGGGCGGCGTCGGCCGAGACGTCGCACGCCGTCGCCCCCGTCCGCCGCCCGTCATGGCGATACGTGGGCCAGTCGGCCTTCGGATCGAGGGTCGAGGATTGAGGATCGAGGATCTTCTTCCCGTACGCCGGGCCCTTCTCCAGTTTCGGTGTCGCGTCCTTGGGGAACGTTCCCTTTGAGGGCAGGCCGGCCAGGGCGACAAAGCCCGTCAGCTTGACGCCCGGGTAGCAGAAGCACGGATCCGGCGGGCTGTAGAGCAGCCCGTTACCGGGCATGATGCCGTACGTGCACGGGCCGCGGACCCAGTCGTTCTGCGTGTTGGGCTCGCCGGTGAGGCTGATGAACTCGATGCCCCGGTACGGCGTGATCATGAATCGCTCGGTGGCCTTGCTGGGGTAGCAGCGGAGGTGGTGGCCTTCGGTGAAGACGTCCGCTGTCTCGACCGTCGCGGCGGCTTTGCCCGTCTGCAGGTCGCGTCCGACAATATTGTGCCCCTCCCAATGCCACGCCTTCCCGCCCGAGACAAACAGCTCGCCCCGGCCGCCGAGAGACGCCTTGACGGTCCAGAGCACCTTGCCCGTGTCCGCCGAGACGGCCTGGATGCTCCCGCGACTGCCCAGCAAGACGCGGCCCTCGCAGACGATCAGCTTCGAGACACCCGCCTTCGCGGGGACCTGCCACAGCTCCTTCCCGTTACGCAGGCCGACGCAAGACACGCTCCCGCCCGCCTGGTAGAACACCTTCCCGTTGCGAGCCGCCAGGGAGAACGCCTGAATCTTCCCGGTGTTCTCCCACAGCATCCTGCCTGTCTTCGCATCGACCGCCCGCACCGCCCCGCGTCCCCGACACAGCAGGACGACGCCGTCGACGTAGCGAAGTTCCTGCGCCTGCTCCGTGCCCTGGAAGGTAGACAAGATCTCGCCCGTCGCGGCGTCGAGAACCGACACGGGCGCGTCATAGCCGAGCGTCATGAACACGCGGTCGCTCGTAGCGACGAGACGACGGGGGACGTTCCCCGGCACGCTCCGCAAGGCCGTCTTCTTCCACTGGCCGGAGCCCCACTTCGGCACGGTCCGCTTCCAGAGCAGCACGCCGTTGAAGGCGTCCCGCGCGATCAGCGTCCACCGCTGCGGCAGGAAGGACGGCGTCACGCCGGTGAGGCCTTCGTCGAAGATGTAGAAGATCCGCCCGCCGGCGGTGACCATCGCGCAGAGGCTGGAGTTGAATTCGTGGCTGCGGGACCAGAGCGGGCCTGCGAGCCACCGCAGACGCCGCGGCGTGTCCACGCGCGTGTCGGCGGCGACGGCGTTATTGGACGCGTCGTGCATGAAGTGCGACCACTCGTCGATGTCGGCCGGCATAGGCTTGACCATCTTCGCCCACGCGCCGCCCTTGCGAACGTACGCGACCCCGCCGGGCACGAGCACGCGCATCACGTCGGCCATCGAAACGGCGCCGAGGTCCTCGGACACGACCAGGTTGACCAAGTCGTCGCCGTAGGGAAGCGTCCCCTGTGTCCGCCGTTCGATCGACACAGGCCCGTAGAGCCCGAGAGACCGCACGTGGGCCCGGGCGGCTTCCACATGGGTCGCGTCGGGGTCCAGGCCGTGAACCAGGTAGCGTTCGTTGGCGTGCAGGGCGGCCGTCAGCTTGCCGTCCCCGCAGCCGATATGCACAATCAGTCCGCCTTGCACCCCGGTGACGTCGAGAATCTGCTTCGCCTCATCCGCCGGCGCGGCGCCGCGGGCGGTCTGCCCCGCCGGCAGCACGACCGCAACCACACACAGATACCATCCGATCGTTCGCACGTTCTTCATGCTCGTCCTTTCTGGAACTACTTCGCGCTCAGGCACTGCACCTTGCCGTCGAGCGTCGTCACGTAGAGGCTTCCGTTTGCGGCTGCCATCCCGTCGTAAGTCGGCGGGGCGTCGAGTTCGTATTCAGCAATCTTCCTGCCATCGCCGGCCGACACCGCCCAGAGGACGGCGCCCTTCCGCCCGTCGAGGGCCGCCCACGGGTCCTGCCCGTCCACCACATCCGGCGAGCCGGCGACGAAGAGCGTCGGACCGGCCAGGACCATCGCCACCCCCCGCACCGGCACCTTCACCGACCACCGCTTGTTGTGCTTCGGGCGCCCGCTGGAGAATAGCGTGTAGCCCGCCTTGCCCGGCTGGAAGGCCGCCCGCGAATGGCGCGCCGTCCCCGCGTACGGCTTGACGCCGTAGGCTGCCTTCTCGTCGAACACCAACAGCTTGCACTGCGACTTCCCGTCGACCGTCCAGTAGGTCTGGTTAAACCAGGAATCGTCCAACAGGCCGGCCGTGGACATCAGGTGATTCCCCAGCACCGGGCGGTTGACCTTGGTCCTGCGGGTGGAGGCCGGGGCGGGCTTCTTCCGGGCGGGCGGCTTGCGGGGTGAGGGCGTTGCCACGGCCGGGCCCGTCGTAGCGGCGCTGCAGTCCAGGCTGGCGGGATCGAACTTCAGGTGCCGCATGTAGACGTGCTTCCCGTCGGCGAGGAGGATGTCCGGCAGGGCGCCCGGGTCGCTGGGCGGCATGTCGTAGTACATCTGGGCCGGGACCATGTCGCCCGTCTTCGGATCGATGCTGTCGATGCGCCGGGACCGCAGCAGCTTGCCCGTGCGAGGGTCGAGGACGGCCACAACCATGCCCCCGTCCAGGAACGACGAACGCCCCGCCATCACGTAGGCCTCGCCGCTGCGGATCAGCACGCTCCCGTGCACGGGCCAGGGCGATTCCAACTGCTCGCGGCTCATCATGCGCCGGTCGTCGGGCGCGATCCTCCGGCGCCACACGAGCGCGCCGTCAGCGGCCTGGAGGCAGTACACCCATCCATCCGCCGAACCGAACAGCGCCAGACCTCCGTGCACGGTCGGCGGCGTGTCGACGCGACCGCCCGCGACGTAGCTCCAGATGATCTTCCCCGAGTTTCCTTCGAGCGCGTGGACGGTGTGCGTATCGACCGATGCAACGAACACCTTCCCCCCCGCGATGACCGGCGAACTCAGCCTCCCGCCCAACTCCGCCTGCCAGGCGAGCTTCAGGTCAGCGGGCACCTTCGTTGCCGCACACCCACTCCGCGACGCATCACCGCGATACGTGGCCCAATCTCCATTTCGGATTTCGGATTTCGGACCTTGCCTACCGGCAGGCAGGTTTCGGATTGCTCCGTAGGCCAAGCCCTTCTCCAAGGGAGATCCGGCTGGCTTGCCCTGCGTAGCCTTGGCGGAGGAGGGGGCCAGGGCCCACAGGCCGTTGAGCTTGGCGGTGATGTAGCAGACGCACGGATGCGGCGGGGCGTAGAGCAGCCCGTTGGCGGGCATCGTGCCGTATCGGCAGGTGCCGCGCACCCAGTGGTGCCGCGTATTCTCGCCCGACGCGAGATCGACGAACTCCGCCCCCCGCCGCCCGGTGATGACGTAGCGCGTGGTGGCCTTGTTGCGATAGCAGCGGTGATGATGCCCCTGGTCCAGAGCTTCCTTCGTCGGCACGCGCTTGGTGACCT
>CAZEJA010000226.1:0-5644 GCA_964512215.1 uncultured Planctomycetaceae bacterium | reverse complement strand
CCATCGGGCCGTTCCAGACGACCGTCTTGGCGCCCGCGATGATGGATGAGAACGCCTCGATGCTGGCCGGGCCGATGTCCATGCCCATCAGGTCGTCCGCGATGCCCACCGCGTCGGTCGTCTGCGGGGCGCCGGCGGCGAAATCATCCGTCGCCACGTGGTCGACCGGCAGGACGATCTTCTCGCCCGCGTGGCCCAGCAGCGACGCCATCTCGTCGACCTGGTCTTCCTCGACGAGGCTCTTGCCCACCGCCACGCCACGGGCCTTCAGCAGCGTGTACGCCATCGCCCCGCCGATGAGAATCGTATCCACCTTGCTCAGCAGCGAAGAGATCAGCTTGATCTTGTCCGAGACCTTCGCCCCGCCCAGGATCGCGACGAACGGGCGCTTCGGATCCGCGACGGCCTCGTGCAGGTACTTGATCTCCTTCTCGACGAGATAGCCCGCCACCACCGCCCCGCCGGACGCCCGCACCACCTGGGCCGCGCCGTACATGCTCGCGTGCTTGCGGTGACACGTGCCGAACGCGTCGTTGACGTACACGTCGCCCAGCTTGCCCAGCGCCGCGACGAAGTCCGCGTGCGCCTGCTCCTGCTCGGCCGTCAACGAGCCCGTGGGGTTCTTCTTGGCCTTGTCGGGCATGGTCTCGCCCGCGTTGAAGCGGACATTCTCCAGCAGCACGACTTCGCCGTTGCTCATCCCGTCGACCATCGCTTCGGCTGCCTCACCGGCGACTTCGGGCGGACCCAACTTCACGTCCTGACCCAGCAGTTCCGCCAGCCGATCGGCTGCGGGCTTCAGCGAGAACTCCGCCTCGAACCCGACGCCCTTGGGGCGCCCGAGGTGGCTCATCAGCACCAGCCGCCCGCCGCCGTCGAGCACCTTCTGGATGCTCGGCAGGGCCGCGACGATCCGCTTGTCGTTCGTCACCGTCCCGCCGTCCAGCGGCACGTTGAAGTCCACACGCATCAGGACTCGCTTGCCGGCTACGTCCACATCCGCGATCGTCTTGGTCGCCATATCGTCCGTCCTCTGGTTTCAGGTTCGCTCGTTCATCGCCGCCGGGACACCCCCCTGCCCATCCGCCCCGAACACAGGACGAGTATCATGCCCGAACGGGCCGCGCAATTCAAGGGGGGGATGGCAGGGACGAAGGGACGGTTCACCCAGCCAGCGCAGTGGCTGGGCTTAGGGGGCGTCGGAGAAACTGGTCCCCGGTCCCAAGTCCCTGGTCCCGCCCCCCTATCTCATCAGCAGGAGGCTGAGCGCCATGACGGCCATGCCGGCGATGAGGCCGAGGAGGCTGTCGTGTCCCTTGCCGTAGGCCCGGCTGGTGGGCAGCAGTTCGTCGAGGCTGATGTAGACCATGATGCCCGCGACGCCGCCGAAGAGCAGGCCCATGACCTGGGGCGGGACGACGCCGGATTCGCCCCCCAGGAAGATGCGGAGCCCGAGGTAGGCGATGATGGCCCCCACCGGCTCGGCCACGCCGCTGAGCAGCGAGTAGATGAACGCTTTCTTCCGGTTGCCGGTGGCGTAGAAGATCGGCACGGAGACGCTGATGCCCTCGGGGATGTTGTGCAGGGCGATGGCGATGGCGATGGCGAGCCCGAGGCTGGGGTCTTCCAGGGCGGCCAGGAAGGTCGCAAGCCCCTCGGGGAAGTTATGGATCCCGATGGCCAGTGCAGTGAACAGGCCCATGCGGAGGAGTTTCTTGTCCGGGGGGCGGTGGTCGTGGGCGCCCGGGGCGGCTGTCTCAGGACGGGCGGCGATGCTGGCGAAGTCCGGCAGCGGCGCGGATGTGTCGTGCAGCGGTGCGGTCTCTTCCTCGGTGTGCGTCTCGTGCGGGTTCTCCGCCGACGGGATCAGGTTGTCGATCACGCCGATCAGCAGAATCCCCCCGAAAAACGACGCGGCGTTGATCCAGTGCCCCCAATAGTCGCCGTACGCTTCCGCCAGCGCATCGGAACCTTTGAAGAAGATCTCCACGAACGACACGTACAGCATCACGCCGGCTGAAAACCCGGTCGCCACCGACAGGAATCGGTAGTTCGTCCGCTTCGCGAAAAACGCGATCGCGCTGCCGATGCCCGTCGCCATCCCGGCGAACACCGTAAGTCCCAATGCGATCCAGACGCTGCCCATATGCCAGCCGCCCTGTTCCGGGAATCGATTCCGTATCACTATAGCCCGCCCGACCCGCCTCCGCATCATCCATCACCCGCCTGCAAGTTTCAAGCACCTCGCGAAGGGGGCCGGAGACGTGGGACCGGGGACCCGTTCCGCCGACGCCACCCAAGCCCAGCCACTGCGCTGGCTGGGACGGCGCGATCCAGCCCATGCTCCGCACAGCCCCGCTTACCTACCGGGGACCTCTCCGCCCGACAGGTTGCGGAAGACGTTGGACTTCGGGTCGGGCATGCGGTTGTTGCGAAGGATGACGTTCTCGGCGTCGCCGAGGTCCAGGGCGGGAACGGCCTCGCCGATGATCTCGTTGTCCTCGATCAGCAGGTTGCGGTGGATGCGCGAGCCACCGGGTTTGAAGGCGCTGCACCAGATCGCGGCGTGCTTGCGGGACAGGCGCAGACAGTTGACGATGCGATTGCTGCGAACCACGTAGTCCTCGGCGCCCAACCCCTCGAACGGGGCGTTCCAGAACTCCACCCCCCCGCCGCCGAGGGCCTCGAAGCGGTTGTGCTCGATCAGCCCGCCCCACCCCTTGGCCAGCACGCCGACTCGCCGCCCGCGGAGGCAGGTGTTGTGGCGGAAGACGAACTGGTTGCAGGCGCGAGAGGCGTTGAAGACCTGCGTGACCGCCTTGTTGCCCACGACGACGCTCGGGCCCTTACCCGGTGTCAGTCGCCCGAGCCCGAGGCCCTCGATGGCCTTGTCGAGAACCACCTCCACGGTCTTGTCGCGCCTCGTCGCGGACACGACGCGCCTCTCGCCGATCAGCCGCCCGACCGAGCGATCGAAGAACTGCACGCGGTCGCCCTTGCGGAAGTCCAGAGCGGTCTCGACGTCGTACTGGTCGTACGGCTGATGGATCGGCAGCACGAGGCGGTTCGGCGCGGGCTGTTCGGTGGCCCCCATGGCCAGGCCGTTGACGTGACAGATGTCGTCGCCGGTGTTCTCGAAGTGGCAGCCCTCGATCCACGGGCCGTGCCGGGCGTTGTGGTGATTATTCCCGCCATTGTTGACCGAGATCACCCGCCCGCTCGCCCGCTCCAGGCGCACGTGCAGCAGGGAATGGCGGTCGGCGTAGTAGGAGTTCAGGCATTCGTTGGCCCCGGCGCGGATCGTCACGTCGTACAGCACCGCGTCCTCGCCGCCGCAGACCCGCACGGTCGTGCCCCCACCGGCGGCGTACCAGCGAGGATCGAGCACGTAGACATCCCCCACCGCGAAGTGGGCGACGAGCTTGCGCTTCTCGAACCGGAAGCGGTACCGCCGCCCGGAGACGCGCTGGAAGCCGTCGTGCGTGATCAACAGCGGAATGCCCCGCTTCATCGCATAGGCATCCGCCTCGGTGACAACCATGCCCTTGCGTTCCTTGTCGTAGGCGGAATGCGCGTCGGGCAGGGAGTGCCCGGGCAGAATGTCGGCCTCGATGGTCCCGGCCTTGCGATCCACGGACACCACGCGCCCGGCCGTGTAGGGAGGCGGGTCCCAGTCAAACGTGAACCCCCGGATCAGCACGCGCCGACAGTTGACGAGCGTCGCGACCGGCCCCGGACGCGTGAACACGATCTCGGCGCCATTCCCGTCAATCGTCAGATCCGCGACATCGGTCAACGCCACCGCCGCTTGCGGCTTAGCAGGAGCAACCCGATACACGCCCTTGTCGAAGACCACCCGAGCGGGCGTCTTCGCGGCGGCGTCCGCGATGACCTTGCGGATCTCCTCGAACGTCGCCCCGGCCCGCACGCGGAACTCCGGCGCGGCCTTGACGGTCAGCTTCCGCGGCGCCGACCAGGGCCCGCGATGCCCCTTCGCATCCACCGTCGCCATCCGCCACCAGTAGTCCCCCGCCGCCAGGGGCCGGTCCGGGACATACCACGCGATGACGGCCGCGATGCGATCCTCATCCGCGACACGCCGGAACTCCCGGTCACGCGCGATCTGAATGGCATGCGACGATATCGCCGCCACGTCCGGCTTGCCTCCCCCCTGCCAGAGGAAGCTCGGGACCGCATGCGTGGTCACCGTACCCTCCGCCGGGGCGAGAAGTTCCCGCGGCGCCGCACGCCGTGCAGCACAACGCCAGGACCATCGACCAACTCAGCCGCAGTTTCATCCGGAACTCCCTCAGTAACGCCGCGCCCGGGACAGACCCGGGCCGTTCGTCGATTCTACCCCCCCTGCCAACGCCGGCCAACCCGCCGTCGCCGGAAGATCGCCTTGCTCTCGCTGCGCCCGGGGGGGATAATGGGCCAAACGTTGGTTGAACGAGCCGGAAAGGAGCGGCTTGGCGGCTGCTCCTTTCTCTATTCCTCAGGAGAACCCTTGTGAACTGGAAGCCCATCTGGATTGCAGCAGCCTGCCTGTCTCTGGCAGCGGGAACAGGCCTTTGTGCGGACAAGCCCGCCCCCGCGGCGACCACCCAGCCAGCCGCCGCGGCGAAGGTGCTGGCCACCGTCGGCGAGGCGAAGATCATGTCCGATCGCGTGGACCGTTACCTGGCCGACGTCCCGCCCCAGGCCCGCGCGGGCATGCAGAAGCGCGTCATGGACACGCTGATCTTCATGGAACTGGTGCACGCCTACACCACCACGCTGAAGGTCGAGTGCCCCGCGGAAGACCTGACCAAGCTGAAGGCCGACGTCGCCAAGGCCGCCGCCGGCCGGAAGATACCCGTCGAGCAGTTCATGGAGGACATGGGCCTGACGGAAGACCGCCTGAAGGGGCAGGTCATCTTCAAAAGGCATGCCGACGACGCCACCTCGAAGGAGAAGGTCGCGGCGTTCGTCAAGGACCACACGTCGTACTTCAACGGCACGAAAGTGCAGGCCAGCCACGTTCTGGTCAAGTGTGACCCGTTGGCGTCGACGAAGGTGCAGAAGGCAGCCATCGCGAAGCTGGAGAAGATCGCCGCCGACGTGAAGGCGGGAACGACGACGTTCGAAGCCGCCGCGAAGGCGCATTCGGCCTGCCCGTCGGGCGCCAAGGGCGGCGACCTGGGCGAGTTCACGTTCGACCGGATGGTGCCCCCGTTTTCGCTGGCAGCGTTTGAGATGAAGGTGGGCGAGATCTCGTCCGTCGTGCAGACGCAGTTCGGCTTCCACCTGATTAAGGTCACGAAGAGCACGCCGGGCACGGACCAGCCTTCGGCGGCCTCGACGAAGGTGGCCGAGCGGGCCCTGGGGTCGGTGCTGCGGAGCAAGCTCTTCGCCCAGGCCCTGACGACCTGCCCCATCGTGATCACCAAATAGGAAAACGGGAGGAAAATGGGGACTGTCCCGCCGTTGGGGACTGTCCCCCTTTTCCGTGGCGTCCCGCGCAGATAGGAAAATGGGGACTGTCCCGCCGTTGGGGACTGTCCCCTTTTTCCGTCGTGTCCACTGCGCAGAAAGTGGGGACAGTCCCAAACAACGGGACAGTCCCCAATGGTCCTAAGTTAAGCATATTTGTCTGGCCTCGTCA
>CAZEJA010000225.1:0-5682 GCA_964512215.1 uncultured Planctomycetaceae bacterium | reverse complement strand
GGTCCCGCCCCTGCTCGTCCTGGGGTTGGGCGCACCCGGCGGACGTCTTTCTTTTCGACGACCTCGTGTGGGTGACCGGCTACCAGGACGACCTCGTACTCGGGATGGACCCGGCGACAGGCATCGTCAAGCGGAAGGTCTCCAACAAGAAGGCGTTCGCCAACGGGCACCATCACCGCTGCTACATCAACAAGGCCACGCCGCGCTACATGGTGACCAGCTTCCGCGGGCTGGAGTTCATCGACTGGAAGGCAGGCGCGACGGACCGGAACCATTGGGTGCGCGGCACCTGCCGCCTCGGCGCGATGCCCGCCAACGGCATGATCTACGCGACGCCCCATCCGTGCGACTGCTACATCAGTTCCAAACTCAACGGTTTCCTCGCTCTGGGACCCGCAGGTGCGGCCGACCCCGTCGTAGTCACTGCAGCCCTGCAGAAGGGACCCGCCTACGGGGAGAATCCTCGATCCTCGATCCTCGATTCTCGATCGGGGGATTGGGCGATGTATCGGCATGATGTGGGACGCAGCGGGGCGACGGGCGAAGGAGTTCCGGCGCGTCTCAGGACCGTCTGGGAGGTGGATCTCGGGGGGGCGGCGACCAGTCCTGTGGTGGCGGGTGGGACGGGTGATTGTTGCGTGCAGGGAGGCTCGCGACGTGGTCTGCCTGAACGCCGCGGACGGGCGGGAGCAATGGCGGCACACGCCGGCAGGACGACTGGACACGCCGCCGACGATCTCCGACGGGCGCGTCGTGTTCGGCTGCACGGGCGGGTACGTCACGTGTCTTCGGGCGACGGATGGGGCAATGGTCTGGCGGTTCCGGGTGGCGCCGCGGGAGCGGCTGGTGGGGGCGTTCGGGGCGGTGGAATCGGCGTGGCCGGTTCACGGCAGTGTGCTGGTGGTGGCGGGGACCGTTTACTGCACGGCCGGGCGATCGTCGTTCCTGGACGGGGGAATTCACGCATACGCGCTGAAGCTGGACATCGGCGAACTCGTCGCCCGGGAGGAGATTCGCAGCGACCAGGACATGCCCGTCAATTGGGGGCGGGGCCAGTCGATCGACACGGGCGTCCTGTCCGATCTGCTGGTCGCCCACGAAGGCGGCGTCTACATGCGTCAGCGCCCGCTGTTCGGCAAAGGCGGGAAGGCCCCGGTCGCCCGGCACCTGCACGCGACGGGCGGGATGCTTGACGACAGTTGGTTCCACCGGACGCGGTGGTTCCTCGGCGGCGCGCCGTTCGCGGAGTACCTCGTCTACAACGACCGCGGCGTGTGCGGCGTGCGGGCGCGGAAGAAGCCCGGCGGGTACGGGGGGCACTTCGCGCCGGGGACAAGGGGGTTCGAACTGTTCGCCGCCGACCACGTTCCTCCGGTTTCGCGGAAGGGCGGAGCTGCGCCCCCCGCCACACCGAAGCCCAAGGCCAAGTCGACCAGCAGGAAGACGGGCCGGCCGGGCGGCAACAGCGGCCCGAAGTTCGCCCGCGTGCCGACCGATCGTTGGTGCGTGAATATCCCGGTCCGCGCGACGGCGATGGTGCTGGCCGGGGGGAAACTGGTGGTGGCCGGGACGCCCGACGTGCTGGTTCCGGGCGACGCCTGGGCGGCCTACGAGGGACGCAAGGGCGGCAAGCTCCTGGTGGTCTCGACGTCGGACGGGAAGGTGGAGGCGGAGTTGACACTCGCCTCTCCGCCGGTGCTGGACGGGCTGGCCGTGGCGGGGGGCAAGCTGTTCCTGTCGACGGCGGATGGGAAGGTGACGTGCCTCGGAGCGAAGTGAGGAAGTCCTGTCGGCGGGGCGGGAGGCTTGGTACAATACAGGCGGTGCGGCGGAGGGCCGATTCTGCCGCGCCGACGTCATGTCACATGGCGGATCCGGGAGGTCCGGGCCGCTTCCGTCGTACCGTTCACGAAGGGGCTGAACCATGGTCCAGGACGTGCATCTGGCGGAGAAGAGGGACTACTCCTCGATGGCCCACAAGATGAGCAAGTGGGTCGACAACGTACTCGGCGGCGGCTTCCATCAGTATTGCCCGAGCGACTCCTGGTCCCCGGGGCTGAACGTGTACGAGGACGCCAGCGACTTCCACGTGGTGGTCGACCTGGCCGGCGTGCGGGTGCCCGACGTGGAAGTGGTGATCGAGGATGACCTGCTGAGGCTCTCGGGCGTCCGCGACGTCCCCGAAGCCGGCAACCCGGAGGGGGAGATCAAGCTGCACCTGATGGAGATCGATCACGGACGCTTCTGCCGGACGCTGGAGTTGCCTCCCGAGGTCGAGCCCGACCGCATCGAGGCGACCTATCGGTGCGGGCTGTTGTGGATCCGCCTGCCGAAGACGGCGAAGTAAGGGGGCTGAGATGGCTGTGGAGAAACCCAAGCGAGCACAGATCGTCGGCGACGAGGACTCGTCCGTGGTCATCCGCACGGGCGACGGCGCCGTTCAGACGGCGGGGCAGTTCGAGATCCCCGTCGAGATCGGCGTCCTGCCGATCCGCAACATGGTGCTCTTTCCGGGCACGGTCGTGCCCCTGACCGTCGGGCGGGAGAAATCCCAGCGTCTGATCGACACGATGCTGCCCGAGCACAAGGTTCTCGTGGTGGTTTCGCAGAAGTCGCCCGACGTCGACGATCCCGGCGTCGAGGACCTGTACGAGTGCGGGACGGCGACGATTGTCCTGAAGCTGCTGAAGATGGACGACGGCAGCCAGAACGTCATCGTCCACGGGCTGGCGCGGGTGAAGATCGAGCAGTGGCTGTCCACGGAACCGTACCTGCGGGCCCGCGTCCGCGTGCTGGCCGACGAACCCGCGGGAGGCACGGAGACGGAGGCCCTGCTGGTCAACGTCCGCAATCTCGCGACGCGGATCATCGGACTCTCCCCGAACATCCCCGACGAAGCCGCCGTCGTGGTCAACAACCTCGAAGAGCCCGGCGCGCTGGCGGATTTCCTCGCCTCCAACCTGCAACTGGACATGCCCGCCAAGCAGGCGCTGCTGGAGGAACTGGACATCGACCGGCGCCTCCGCGCGGTGATGAACGAACTCCAGAAGCAGCTCGAAATCCTGGAACTGTCCAGCAAGATTCAGGACCAGGTCCGCTCGAGCATCGACAAGTCGCAGCGCGAGTACTTCCTCAACGAGCAGCTCAAGGCGATCCAGAAGGAACTCGGGCAGGTCGACGACCGGTCCGCCGAGGTGGCGGAGCTTCGCAAGAAGGTCGAGGCCGCCGGCATGCCCGAGGCCGTCGAGGCGGAGGCCGTCCGCGACCTGGACCGCCTGGAGCACATCCCGACGGCCTCCCCGGAGTACAACGTCATCCGCACGTACCTGGACGTGATGGTCGAACTGCCGTGGCAGCGGTCGACGGAGGACCGCCTGGATATCGACCGGGCGGAGAAGGTTCTCAACAAGGACCACTACGATCTCGACAAGGTCAAGCGCCGGATCCTGGAGTACCTCGCGGTCCGGAAGCTGGCGCCGGATTCACGCGGACCGATCCTGTGTTTCGTGGGCCCGCCCGGCGTGGGCAAGACCTCGCTCGGGCAATCCATCGCGCGGGCGCTGGGGCGGAAGTTCATCCGCATGAGCCTGGGCGGCATGCGTGACGAGGCCGAGCTGCGCGGGCACCGGCGGACCTACATCGGCGCCATGCCCGGGCGCATCGTGCAGGAAATCCGCAAGGCGGGCACGAACAACCCCGTGTTCATGCTCGACGAGCTGGACAAGGTCGGCGCGGACTTCCGGGGCGACCCGACGTCGGCGCTGCTGGAGGTGCTGGACCCCGCCCAGAACAGCACGTTCCAGGACCACTATCTCAACGTGCCTTTCGACCTGTCGAAGGTGATGTTCATCGCGACGGCGAACTACATGGCCCCCGTGCCGCCCGCGCTGCGCGACCGGATGGAGGTCATCGAACTGCCCGGGTACACGCAGCGGGAGAAGCTGCACATCGCCCGCAAGTACCTCGTACCGCGACAGCTCAAGGAGAACGGGCTGACGAAGGCGCAGGTTCGCTGGACGGACGCCGGGCTCACCCGGGCGATCGAGAGCTACACCCGCGAGGCGGGCGTCCGCGAACTGGAGCGGCAGATCGGGTCGGTCTGCCGGGCCCTGGCGGCGCTGATTGCGGCGGGCAAGGCGCGGTCGCGGACGGTCGTCGCCGCGACCGTGACGAAGATCCTCGGCCCGCGGAAGTATGAGAGCGAACTCGCCCTGCGGACGGCCGAGCCCGGCGTGGTGACGGGGCTGGCCTACACGCCGGTGGGGGGGGAGATCATCTTCATCGAGGCGGCCGCCTACCCGGGCAAGGGTGCCCTGACGCTGACCGGACACATCGGCAACGTCATGCGCGAATCCGCTCAGGCCGCCCTGAGCCTCATCCGCAGCCGGGCGAAGAAACTCGGTGTGGCCGAGGACGACCTGCAGAAGAAGGACATCCACGTGCACGTGCCCGCCGGGGCGGTCCCGAAGGACGGGCCGTCGGCGGGCGTCGCGATGTTCACGGCCCTGACGAGCCTGCTGACGAACCGCCCGGCGCGAGCGGACGCCGCGATGACGGGCGAGATTACGCTGCGGGGCCTGGTCCTGCCGATCGGCGGGGTCAAGGAGAAGGTCCTGGCGGCCAAGCGGGCGGGGATTCGCACGGTGATTCTGCCCGCCCGGAATCGCAAGGACCTCATCGACGTGCCCGCCGACGCGCAGAAGGAGATGGAGTTTATCTTCGCCAAGCGCGTGGAGGACGTGCTGGCCGTCGTCCTGTCGGACGGCAAGGCGCCGAGCAAGAGAACTCGCAAGCAGCGGTGAGGACGTGCGTTGCGTCCCAGTCACCGGAGCGGGGCGGTGCGGTGCTCTCTCGGCGGGTGGGGGGGTGTCCGGCGGATTTTTTATAGTGAAAGTTTTCCGAGAATTTGATTGTGGACAGCTAGGTTGGTATAATATGCTGTTGATGGAAGGGAAGGGGTCGGGAAAAAGACCCAGACAGACATAAGCCGGATCTTCGGGCGGCTACACATGACCACGGTGCGTCCCCCCCCGCGCACCACATGTTGGCCGCCCCTTTTTTGCGCGGACGGGGCACTGGGGGCGTGCGATAATTCTCTCAGGACCATCGCGAAACGGGCAAGCCGTTGAATCCAATCCGCTCCCGGTGCGTCCAACAGGCAGATAGCAAGGGTACCGGTTGCACAAACGCAAGCTGGAGAGACCAAGATGAGAACCATGAGAATCGCGTGCGCAGCGGGGCTGGTGTTGACGGTAGCAGCGGGGGGCTTCGCGCAGAGGCGTCCCGGCAAGTTGGGCAAGCCGAAGCAGCCGGGCAAGACGCAGCAGGCGCCCGTGGCGAAGTCGACCAATGACTTCGCAGCCGCCCTGTACGGCGAGTTGTCCGGCGAGAAGGGGAACCTGTTCTTCTCCCCCAGCAGCATCCACACGGCGTTGGCGATGACCTACGCCGGGGCGCGGGGCAACACGGAGAAGCAGATGTCCGCGACGCTTCGCTTCCCGCTGCTGGGCGCGAGCGGCGCCTCGCCGCAGGACAAGCTGCACGGCGAGTACGCGGAACTGCTCAAGCTGCTCACGCCTCCGAAAGAAGGCGGGTATCAGCTTTCCGTGGCCAACGCGCTGTGGGGGCAGAAGGCAATGGTCCTAAGTTAAGCATATTTGTCTGGCCTCGTCACGGGGGATT
>CAZEJA010000224.1:0-5709 GCA_964512215.1 uncultured Planctomycetaceae bacterium | reverse complement strand
CGGATGGGGAGCGTAGAATATCCTCCGCAATGAACGCGAACGAGACAATCCGCATCGCCGCCGAACGCCTGATGGGCGCTGCGCTATTGCTCGACCTCGTCGTCCTTGTATGACAGGTCGCTGCGCGGGTCGGATGCGCAGCGGCCGCCTCTGAAGGTTCCGTCTCCCGGGCGGGCGACTCCTCCCCACGGTTTTTCCCAAGTGCGGGTGCAGGATCGCGCCCCCCTCGGCCGATCAATCAGTCACATGCGATGCGAAATCGTCCTTTGTAGGGTGTGAACGATGACCAAGAAGAATGCAAGCGGGAAGCAGTCCGGCACGTACGTGGGCAAGACCGGTGCGGAGGTCTTCCATGAGATGCTGGTGGCCGAGGGGGTCGACACGCTGTTCGGCCTGCCGGGCGGCGTGGTGCTGCCGATCTTCGACGTGCTGTACGACTCGCCGATCCGGTACGTGATGAGCCGCCACGAGCAGGGCGCCGCGCACATGGCCGACGGGTACGCGCGGTCCACGGGCAAGGTGGGCGCCGTGATCGCCACGTCGGGCCCCGGCGCGACGAACCTGGTGACGGGGCTGGCGACGGCGAACATGGACTCCGTGCCGATGGTGGCCTTTACCGGACAGGTCAAGAGCCACCTGATCGGCAACGACGCCTTCCAGGAAGCGGACGTGACGGGCATCACCCGCCCGGTCACGAAGCACAACTTCCTGGTCACGGATGTCAACGACCTCGGGCGCGTCGTGCGCGAGGCGTTCCACCTCGCCCGCACGGGCCGCCCGGGCCCGGTCGTGGTGGACATCGCCGTCGACGCCACCGTCGCCCAACTGGAATCCGAGCCGAAACTCGACCCCGACCTGCCGGGCTATCATCCCCGCACGATCGGGCACATCCGGCAGATCAAGGCCGCCGCGGCGGCGATCAACGCAGCCGAGCGCCCGATCCTGTACGTGGGCGGCGGCGTGGTGATCGCGGGCGCCTCCGACGCCCTGCGGGCCGTCGCGGAGAAGGGCAAGCTGCCCGTGACCACGACGCTGCTGGGCCTGGGCGCCATCGACGAGACCAGTCCGCTCGCCCTGCAGATGCTGGGCATGCACGGGACGGCCGGGGCGAACTACGCGGTGCAGGACTGCGATTGCCTCATCGCCGTCGGCGCGCGGTTCGACGACCGCGTCACCGGCAAGCTGGAGAACTTCGCCCCCCACGCGAAGATCATCCACATCGACATCGACCCGTCGTCGATCTCCAAGAACGTCACCGTCGACGTCCCCGTGGTGGGCGACGCCAAGGACATCCTGGAGAAGATGCTCGAATACATCGAGCCCGTCGACCGCAGCGGGTGGCTGGCCAAGATCGAGAAGTGGAAGAAGGACTACCCGCTGACGTACGAGACGAACGGGAAGATCAAGCCCCAGGAGCTGATCGCAGCCGTCGGGGAGATGACCGACCACAACGCGATCGTCGCCACCGGCGTCGGGCAGCACCAGATGTGGACGGCGCAGTTCTACGGGTGGCGCAAGCCGCGGCAGATCATCACGTCGGGCGGGCTGGGCACGATGGGCTTCGGCTGCCCGGCCGCCATCGGGGCGCAGTTCGGCAATCCCGGTGCGACGGTGATCGACATCGACGGCGACGGCAGCTTCTGCATGACGATGGTCGAGGTGATCACGGCCGTCCAGTACGAGCAGCCCGTCAAGTTCATCGTGCTGGACAACGGCTATCTGGGCATGGTCCGCCAGTGGCAGGAGCTGCTCTACGGCAAGCGCTACTCGGGCAGCGTGCACGTGTGCCCGGACTTCACGGGCCTGGCCGAGGCGTTCGGCGCCCGGGGCATTACGGTCGCGGAGCGGAGCGAGATGACCGACGGCATCGCGGAGATGCTCAAGCACGAAGGCCCGGTCGTCCTGGACGTGAAGGTCGACCCGGACGAGAACGTGTATCCGATGGTGGCGCCGGGCAAGGCGCTGGATGACATGGACCTGGGCAAGCTGGCGTAGGGCGAGCAGACGGGAGAATACAGATGAGACACGTGATAAGCGCATTGGTTCAGAATCAGCCCGGCGTGCTGGCCCACGTGGCGGGGATGTTCGCCGCACGCGGCTTCAACATCGACTCGCTGGTGGTCGGGCGTACGGAAGACCCGGACCTGTCGCGGATGACGATCGTCGTCGTCGGCGACGACCGCGTTCTGGAGCAGGTCCGCAAGCAGTTGGGCAAGATCGTCACGGTGGTGAAGATCCGCGACTTCCGCGAGATGGACTACGTCGAGCGCGATCTGCTGCTCGTCCGCGTCCACGTCACGCCCGAGAAGCGCCCCGAAGTGGTGCAGCTCGTGCAGTTGTTCCGCGGGCGCGTGGTGGACGTCGCACGCAAGACCATGATGGTGGAATTGGCGGGCCCCGAGGACAAGCTCGAAGCGTTCATCGACCTCGTGCGCCCCTACGGACTGCACGAACTCGCCCGCACGGGCGTGATCGCGATGCAGCGAGGCGCCCAGACCCGCGAGAAAAACGGCGCGTCCGAGTAGAAACAACGCGAAACCGCAAGCGGTCTCGGGAACACCGCTTGCGGTTTCGCGCGCTGTTCAGAAAGGAGCGACGGGTGATCATCGCTCACCACCTCGTGTGGACCGTCTACGGTTCCTGGTTGCCCAACGATCCGCGCGGAAGCACCTCCCAGTCGATCCGGAACGATCTCATCGCGGAACTGGGGGCGCTTCACTATGGGCGAAAGCCCGTTCAACCGAACTCCTCTGACATTCGAGCGTTCTATCTTCAGGCGCAGCAAGAGCTGACACACTCGCTGTTGACGTTCACCGCACGAGAGATCGAAGCGATCGCCGAGAGCTTCGCGGAGGTCGTCGCCCGTGCGCCCTATACCTGCTGGGCCTGCGCGATTCTGCCCGATCACGTACACATTCTGCTCCGCAAGCACCGGGACACCGCGGAACAGATGATCGCGAAGCTGCAGGAGACATCGCGTTCCGCGCTGCGGGAGAAGGGATTCCGCGATGCGAGTCATCCCGTCTGGGGCGGACCGGGATGGAAGGTGTTTCTGGACCACCCCGACGAAGTGCGGCGGACGATTCGGTATGTCGAGGAGAATCCCGTCAAGATGCGGATGGCGCGTCAGCGATGGGGGTTCGTGGAGGACTACGACGGGTGGCCCCTCCATCCGGGACACAGTCCGAACTCGCCCTATGCGACGCGCAAACGGGGGGAGCCGTTTCGTAAGCGTCGGTGAAATCGGGGGTTCCGTTCGCGAAACCGCAAGCGGCTTCCTTCGCGAGCACGACGTTCCGGAACCGCTTGCGGTCTCGCGGTTATTCGCTCAGTGCGTGCAGCGCAGCGCGCTGGAGCAGGTCGAGCTTCCTCGCATCCATCCCCCGGAAGGTGACGACGGGGGCGTCCTGGTTCGGGTCCATCCCGTCTTTCCATCCGTCAAGACCGCAGACTTGACCGACGAATGCCCGCAGTTGCACATCCGCCCACTTGCGTTTCGTTCGCAGCACGCGGAGCAGTTCGGTGATCTGCAGTCCCTGGCGCCACGCCTTCATTCGGAGTGACGGGACCGGTTCGCTGAGTCCGAACTTCCGCCCGGGGTACATCAGCGCGGTCGTGTCCGCCTTGTAGAGGTCGCCGTCGGAGGCGATCGTCTGCCAGGGGACGGTCCCGATCGCGCCCCAGCAGTAGCTCCGGATCGGCCAGGTCGCCCACGCGGTGTTGTCGGCGCCGAACGACGGCGGCATGCGGTAGTTCCAGTACCGTTCGCCGAACGTCCGCTTGCGGTACGCGATCAGGCGGCGCTGCGAGTGAAGCTTGCCGGAGCAGACGTTCAGGTCGGCGACCCCGTCCAGCCATCGTCGCTGGTGTGTCGGTCGGGAGATGTCGATGCGGTAGTCGACCAGCTCTTGGGCGGCGTCGGCGTAACGGTTGATCCGCATCTGGCGGAGCGGCGCGCCGAAGTAGGCCAGCGCCAGAAAGTCATCCGAATACATCGGCTCGTCGAGCAGCCAGAGGCTGATGCCTCTTCCGTTGTCGCGGCGGAAGTAGTACTTGTTGTTCAGATAGACCTGGTAGCGCGTCCGCAGCCACCTCTTTTCGGAGAGGTGTGACGTGAAGGCGTGGAGTGCCTGGTCCCAGAGGACGGGCAGGCGGGGGTGGATGCATTCTCCGATCGGCGGCAGGGCGGCCGTCCATTCGAGCATCTTCTGATAGTCCCGCGGCGGCGGCCAGGGGGTGAAGTGCTCCGCCAACCGGGCGGGCCAGTTCTCGTGGAAGGGCAGGTACAGGTGGCGGAGCGGCACGCCCTCGCCGGGCCCGACGTAGCCGGCCTCCTTCGAGAACGCCTCGCCGCTCAGCAGCGGACCGTAGCGTTCATCCCACTCGGACCAGTCGGCGCCCTTGGGCGTGAGCTTCGGCGCCCCGCGCCAGTCGATCGCGCCGCTCTGCGAGTAGGGCAGGACGCTGAGCGTCATGCGGTGCGTGTGGGCGAGGCGGTAGTACTTTCGCTCCATGTCCATGAACGCCCGCGCGTCGGAGAACTTCACGCCCATCGCCTTCGCGGGCGAACTGTACGTGTTCATGTCCCCCGCGAAGTGAAACTCATCGGGCAGCGTGACGGTGGCCACGTCCACCCGGATGGGCACGGTGAACAAGGTCTTGCCCGCCTGCTTGACCGTCAACGTTCCTGAGTAGGGCACGGGGCCGGCGCTGCCCGGAACCCACACGTCGACGAAGACCACCTGGTTCGCCTGTCCGGGCACGCGGTTCTGTTGCCACGGGATATCGAACATTCGGCCGGGCTCGATCGGCACGAGAACTTCCGCGTGCTGCTTGTTTTCCTTCGGGACGTACCACACGCGCGACAGCCGTACGTGCTTCAGCGGCGCGAAGACGCGTGAAGGCCGGGGGTTCGCATCCCGCAACTCGCTCACCTCGACGGAGATGTCCTTCGCCTTGCCCCCCGGCGGCATGAGTACGACCTGCATTCCCACCCAGGCATTCCGCGGCGTGACGGGGGCGGGAACGGTCGGCCAGGCGCCGACCGCCGAGCCGGGCTTCGGACCGGCGGAGACGGCGTCGAACTTGCCCCCCGACCCCAGCCTCTGCCACCACCACCCGTTCATCGCGTCCCCGTCCGGGATGGTTCCCTCTGCGGCGGGGAACGTGGGCGGCGCAGGGGTGTCCAGCGCGGGCGAGGCCTTCACCGGGATCGGCTTGGATGCGTAGCCTTGCGGTCCGACGAACGTCTCGCAGATGACAGTGTACTGCCCGGATGGTGCGAGGCCCTCGAAGGGCACCTTCATCGAACGGAACGCGACCGCCTCGCGAACGGTCTTGCGGGAGGCGTCCAGCAGGCGGATGCGATGTCCCAACGAGTCCACCATCGCTTTGGGGAAGGGATCGCCGATGTTCACTTCGATTGCGCCCGATGTCAGCGACGCCGCTTGCGGGAAAGGCGCGGCCGTCGGTGCGGCGCGCTGGAGCGCGAACGTCGCCGCCACGTGATGCGGTTGCCCCTCCACCGCCAGGTAGGGCCTGGCGTTGGACTGGTGTCGGGTGGCGAGGTCGTGATTCTCGCGGGTCTGGCCCTTCTCATCGGCGAGGACCAGCCCGTGCGAGAGCCCGACGGCGACGGCTTGGACGAGTTTGGGGTCGACGGGGATTCGCAGCCAGCCGTCCTTGCTGACGGTCACGTCCGCCGCGGTC
>CAZEJA010000223.1:0-5720 GCA_964512215.1 uncultured Planctomycetaceae bacterium | reverse complement strand
ATGTCCGAACTCTCCGACGCGGGCAAGCTGTCGTTGTGCGGGCTGATGATCGTCGGCGGCAGCCCCGCCAGCACGGCCGGGGGGATGAAGACCGTCACCGTCGTCCTGCTGCTCGTGACCGTCTACTGCGTCCTGCGCCGCCGCCAGGAGATCGAGATCTTCCGGCGCAGCATCGCCGCCTCCCTGCTGCGCCGCGCCGTGACGCTGGCCGTCCTGTACGTCGCCCTGCTCGTCGTGGTAACGATGCTCTTGAGCGTCGCATTGCGCCGGGAGAGCCTCATCGACGTGTTCTTCGAGGCCTGCAGCGCGTGCGGCACGGTCGGACTGTCGACCGGCGTGACCGAACGCTTGAATCTCTTCGCACAGTCCGTCATCGTGGCGGGCATGTTCATCGGACGCCTCGGACCGCTCACGCTGCTGCTGGCGCTGACCAGCAGGATGCGGCACGTGGCGTACACCTATCCAGAGGAACACGTGGTCATCGGGTAACACCATGGAACGATTCGCCGTCATCGGACTGGGACGATTCGGAATGCGGCTGGCGCGCCTGCTCGCGGACTCCGGCGCCGAGGTCATCGCCATCGACCGCCGCCGGGAAATCGTCGAGGACATCCGCGACCACGTAACGATGGCCATCTGCATGGACAGCACCGACGAGCAGGCCCTGCTCGCCCAGGGCATCGACAAGGTGGACGTCGCAATCGTGGGCGTCGGGTCGGCCTTCGAGGCCAGCGCCCTGACCACGGTGCTGCTCAAGCAGATCGGCGTGCCCCGCGTGCTCGCCCGGGCGGCGACGAAGGTTCGCGGGCACATTCTCTCGTGCATCGGCGCCGACGACATCGTGAACCCCGAGCGCGAGTCGGCGGAGCGGTGGCGCAACCGCCTGATGGCGCCGAGCATCATCGAGCAGATCGAGCTGTCGGACGACTCGACGCTCGTTCAGGCCCCCGCGCCGCCGTCGTTCGTGGGCAAGACACTGAAGGACCTCGACGTGCGCAGGAAGCACCAGGTCACCGTGGTCGCCATCCGCCGCACGACGAAACAGGCCGGCGAGGACGGCAGCCAGCGAACGCAACACGTCGTCCTCAGCGTCCCGATGCCCGACACCGTCATCGAACCCGGCGACGTGCTCCTGCTGATCGGCGACAATGAAGCGATCCAGAGCTTCCCCGTCGCGTAGAACGACTCACCACAGAGACACAGCGAACACAGAGGGAAACGGCTTGCCGTTTCGCGATTCTCCCCCGTTGCCCGTCGCCCGTTGCCGCCTACTCGCAGGTCTTCTTGTCGTCCAACGTCGTCGGGTCCTTCCCCCGTTCGATCATCCGGACTTTCTCGACGCGCCGCTCGTGGCGCCCGCCGGGCTCGAACTCCTCCGTCAACCACCCCGCGACGATCCGCCGCATCAGTTCCTCGCCCAGCACGTCGCTGGCCAGGCAGAGGATGTTCGCGTCGTTGTGCCTCCGCGACATCTGCGCGGTCAGCTCGTCGTGACACAGCGCCGCCCGGATGCCCGGCACCTTGTTGGCGCAGATCGTCATCCCGATGCCGCTGCCGCAGATCAGAATCGCCCGGTCGACGCGCTCCTCCGCCACCGCCACCGACGGCGGGTAGGCCACGTCCGGGTAGTCGCAGCTTTTCGAGCTGTTCGTGCCCATGTCCACCACTTCGTGCCCCTGCTCGCTGAGCAGGACGGTCACCTTCTCCTTGGCGGCGTGACCGCGGTGGTCTGCGGCGATGGCGATCTTCATTCCAGTTCCTTGTCCAGATACGCGTTGAAGGCCTGCTCGATTCGATCCGCGACGGCGGCGTACACGTCGTCCCCCCCTCCGATTGGGTCGGGGATATCGCCCTCGTCGCTCAGCCGCCGGATCCTGCCGGCAGCGCCGGGGGCGAGACGAACGGCCTCCGCCGCATGCAAGGCCGTCATACAGAATATCAAATCCGCCGAATTAATCAACTCGACGGTCAGCAGACGGCTGTGATGGCGTGACAGATCCGCCCCGCGGGCGCCCGCGACGCGAACAGCTTCGGGGGTGGCCCGCCCGCCCCCGGCGGCAAACAGTCCCGCCGAAACGACCTCCACACCCCGGCCGCGAAGTTCGCCCGTCTCGCATCCTAAGCGATCAGCCAGCAGCTTCCGCGCCAGAGCCGCCGCCATGGGAGATCGACACGTATTTCCTGTGCATACAAAGAGATACGTCCGCCGGATGTGCTTGCGAACCGCCCGTTCGTCGTAGACGCCTTTGCGGACGAGGTCCCACCCGTCCCCCGCAAAGCGGACGATCGTGCTGCCCCTGCCGTACTGCGTCGAGCCGCTGTCGATGACCAGGTCGACCTGCCCGTCCATCCTCGCCAGCACTTCATCCGCCGTCCGCGGCGCGGGCTTGCGGGCGGGGTTCGCGCTGGGCATGACCACGGGACCGCCCACGCCGCTCAGCACCGCCCGTACAATCTCCCCGTCGGGGCAGCGCAGCCCGATGACGTTCTCCTGACACAGCACTCTGTGCAGTCGCGCGCGGCCGAGTTTCGCATCGGCCAGCTTGCCCCCCGTGTCCAGCAGCACCGTCACCGGGCCGGGCCAGGTCCGCTCGATCAGCCGTCGCGCCGCCCAGGGCACGTCCCGAACGTACCGCCTCACATCCGCAGCCGCATCGATATGAACGGTGAACGGGAGTTCCGGACGGGCCTTCACCTCGCGCAGCCGCCGCATCGCGTCGCGGTTCGTCGCCAGTGCAGCCAGCCCGTACACCGTCTCCGTCGCCATCGCCACGAGCTTACCCGCCTGCAGCGCATCGACGCCCCGCCGCGCCGCTTCGGCGACATCGGCGTTTGTCTTCACTCGAATGACTTCGGTAGATATCATTCTGATTCAACCGGGTTCGGCCCTGCTCCAGAAATGCGACGCCGTCTCGACGGGCTACCGGCCCTTCGGGGGCTGCTTGCCTTCCTTGCCTCCGCCCGCAGGCGGCGAGGGCTTCTTCGTCCGGTCCGGGGCGTCGGGCTTGATCCGCTCCCCGAGTTTCCGCGCCGCCACGGCCGCCAGCGGCGACTCGGGGTACTTCTCCGCAATCCGACGAAGGGCCGCCTTCGCCTTGGTCGGCTCATTGAGCTTGCCGTATGGCTCGACCGACATCATCAGAAGTTCGGCAGCGTAGTTCGAGCCCGGATTGACGCGGACGAGGACCTCGATCTCCCGCACGGCCGCCGCGTACTGCTTCCGCTTCAGCGCCAGGCGGACGGCCATCGTGCTCCAGTAGCCTTCCAGCTTGTCCTGCGGGAAGGTGTTCTCCCACCTCGCCAGATACTCCTCCGCCGACAGCAGGTCGAGCTTCCGCAGATAGTCCTCTACGTGCCTGGCCAGGTCGCCCTTGACGATAGGCTCGCGGGTAGCGGTGATCGTGGACCGCCCCCGCGCGGTGGCGTAGGCCTTGACCGCGCCGTCGTAGTCGCCCCGAGCCCGGCAGACGTCCCCCAGTCCGATCCGCGCCCGGCGGACCTCCTTGGACGTCGTCAACACCGCGTATCGCTTGACCACCTCGCTGAAGAGCTGCTGGGCCCGGGCCGTGTCGTGGAGAGCGTCCAGCGAGATGCGCCCCGCCTGCACCGTGAGCATGGCGCGGGTGACAGCGCTCTTGTTCAGCCCCACGCCCTTCAGCAACGCCTCGACCGCCCGCTCGGGGGCGTCAACGCTCACCAGCGTCTCGGCATAGAGAGGCACGACATACTCGATCTCCTTCCGGTCCGCGGCCTTGAGGCCCACGAAGGCGTCCCCCGCACGGAGCAGGGAGTCGGTGTCCTTCGCTCGCTTGAACAGTTCCGCCGCCATCGCCAGCGTCGCGCCGCTGAGCGACCGCATGTCGTACCCAGCCACGATCTGCGCGTGCGTCTTGACGCTGTCCAGCCTGCTGCTGGTCAGCTTCGCCCGGTTGCGCGCTACGTAGATCCGGTTCGATCGCTTCAACTCCCCCAAGCGCGTCTTGGCCGACAGCGTGACGGTGTACTGGCCGTTCAAGAGGTACACGTGATCAGCCTGCGGCTTGGTGGAGGTCTGACCGTCGCCGAAGTCCCACGTGAACTCCACGCTCCGTCCCGGCGTGCCGGTGGTGAGGGCCTCGAAGCGATACCGCTGGAAGTAGCGGTTGTTCATGAACGTCTCGTTGACGTGCTGGGGGATGAAGTCGATGTCCAGCGCGGTCCCGTACTTCCGCATCGGACCCACCGCAGCCCTGACCACCGGCGCGAACGCCGCCGGCGGCACGGCCGTCAGGCGGCTCTCCCCCGGCGCCTGCCACGCCACGACGGCGATCGGGTCGCCGAATCCGTTGACGTGCAGGAACGTCAGCTTGTGCAGTCCGACCGTCAGGTTCACCTTGCCCGTCTTGTAGACCCGCCGGTTCGGGCTCTTCGCGCCTCCGTTGTTGAGCAGCAGCTTGTCGTCCAGCAGCAGGAACGACGCGTTGCGGCTCATGCAGGCGAACGTGTAGGTCCCGGGTTTGGTGCAGTTCAGGTAGCCGGCGAAGAGATTCGCCGTCCCGCTGACGGAACTGAACGGGTTGTACCCGAGGAAGATGCGGCTCTGGAAATCCCGCCCGACGAGCGTCCTGGCCTGGTCGAAGACGGTCTTCGCCTTGTCCAGCGTCCTGGGGATTCCCCCCTTGTAGGCCCACGTTTCCAGCAGCACGCCGCGGCGGATGTCCAGCTTCTTCCGCGCCGGGGCCTTCGGGTTGCCGTAGTACGCGTAGTACTTCGTCACGCCCGGGACGATCGCGAACGCCAGACGGACCTCGTCGCCCGGGCCGGCCATCAGCACGCGGCACGGCGTTTCCTTGCGGGCCTCCGTGGCCACGCGGATGTCGCTCGCGTCGGGCTTCATCATCCCCCCCGTGGGGAAAGACGCGACGGCGATGTCGGAGCCCGGCAGCTTCGTCGGGGTGATCACCGGGATCGTCAATTCGCGCTGATAGCGCCACTGGGAGTTCCACCACGTCGCCCCCGCAGCCGGGGAGACCCCCGCCAGCAGCGCCGCGGTCAGGCCCGCCAGACTGAAAACACGCGCGATTCGCATGGTGAATTCGATTCTACCGTGGCATAACGCCCGGCCCAATGCTTAAATTGCCCGGACGGTATGACGACCCGGGGGGGGAAGGACACCGCGACGATGGGCCGGTATGAGGGCGTGATCTTCGACATGGACGGAACGCTGGTGGAGCCCCTGCTGGACTTCACCGCGATCCGCAGCGAACTGGGCATCCGCCCGGAGGAAGGCATTCTCGAGGCGATCGAGGCGATGCCCCCCGAGCGGCGCGACGACGCCCACCGGCGCCTGCTGGAGCACGAAAGGTCCGCGGCCGCCGCCGCACGACCGCTTCCCGGGGCGGCGGAGACGGTCGAGCGAATCCGGGCGGCGGGCCTCGCCGTTGCCCTGCTGACGCGGAACACGCTGCGGGCGATGGAGATGGTCATCGAGCGTCTCGGCGTGCCGTTCGACCTGGCCTGGTCGCGCGAGAACGGGCCCATCAAGCCCGAGCCCGACGGCGTCCTCCGGGCCTGCCGCACGCTGGACATCGCGCCGCAGCGCACCGTCTGCGTCGGCGACTTCCATTATGATATAATTGCCGCGAATGCCGCGGGGGCCGCGAGCGTACTACTGGTCGGCGAGCAGAGGCCCGCCTTCGCGGACGAGGCCGACCACGTGATCGGCGGCCTCGCGGAACTGA
>CAZEJA010000222.1:0-5820 GCA_964512215.1 uncultured Planctomycetaceae bacterium | reverse complement strand
AGACTGCGCTAGGTTCGTATACAATGACGCCCTTCGCCTCCCCGATGCCCCCGCCGTACACGGAGGCGACCTCCAGCTTGCGCTTCTCGATCTCCTCCGCGATGCGCCCCGCCTGGTCGGGCGTGGTCGCGATTGAGAGCACCAACCGGTTCGTGCTCTTGGTGGTCATCAACCCCACGTGCTCGTACCCCGCCTCGGCAACCCAGTCCAGCGCCACGCGGTAGTCCCGCTTCCCCCACGGGCGCGTATAGCACCCGATCCGCCACCTCAACGGCTTGCCGTTTCGCGTCGGTCTCGCGGCAGCAAGCGCCCGACCGGCCACCGCACCCGCCGCCCCGACCAGGACGCTCCGCCGCGACATCTCACACCTTCCGGACATGGTTCGCTCTCCTCTCGCGTGCATTGTCCCCCCGCAGCCCGCGCCGGTCAACCGGACGGGGGCGCTTTGGCTTGTCGCACCGGGGGCGATCTGCTATCGTGCCCGCGTCCCGCGTCCACGGACCCGATCGACCGACCAAGGAGACGCACCCGTGACCGACCAACTCGCCTATGCACTGATCACGCCCTACAGCCTCTACAAGAGCCGCACCGGAGGCATCATCGGGCGGCTGCTCGCTCACGCTCACCTGCGCCTGGTGGCGGCGAGGATGTACGTGTTCTCCGACGCGTTCCTGGACGCCTACCGGGAGGTCATCTGCCCCCCCGACGCCGACGAGGCCTTCCGCAAGGCGTGGCAGGGCTACGTCGATGAATCCCTCCGCCAGCCCAACCGCTGGGGCTTCCTGCCTCGGTGCATGCTGCTGCTGCTGGAAGGGCCCAACGCCGTCAAGCACCTGAAGGACGACATCATCGGGGGCTTCACCGACGAGCCCGTGGGAGACACAATCCGCGGCACGTACGGCGACCTGATCCGCGACGAGTCGGGCGAGTTCCGCTATTTCGAGCCCGCCGTCATGACAGGCCCGGATGAGGACCTCAACCGCAAGCATCTGAAGCTCTTCGCGGACTACGCGCTGACCGACGGCGGCGTCCTGGAAGGGCGCATCGAGTACGGTGCGCCGCCGCAGACGTCGCTGGTCATGCTCAAGCCCGACAACTTCGAGCGCCGCAGCCGTCGCCCGGGCAACATCATCGACACGTTCAGCCTCACGGGCCTGCGGATCGTCGGGGCCAAGCTGTTCAACATGACCGTCGCCCAGGGCGAGGAGTTCTACGGGCCGCTCAGGGATGTGTTCGTCGAGAAGCTCAAGGGCAACGTCACGAAGGAAGTCTACGCCCGCCTGCACGACGCGTTCCTCTTCCCGTTTGAGATGGCCGACGCCGACGCGCTGGCCGATCGCCTCGCCGAGCGCAATGCGGGCGCGGAGTTCAACCGCATCGTCGAGTACATGACGGGCGTCAACCCCGACGACCTCGACGACCCCGCCGAGAAAGCCACCGCCAGCCGCACCACCTGCCTGGCGATGCTCTACGAAGGCCCCGACGCCATCGGGAAGATCCGGACCGTGCTGGGCTCGACCGATCCCACCAAGGCCGAGCCGGGCACCGTGCGGAGCGACTTCGGACGCGACCTGATGCGCAACGGCGCCCACGCGTCCGACTCGCCCGACAACGCCCTGCGGGAGCGGAACATCGTCCAACTCGCCGCCACCGAAACCGATACGTGCGACGTCATCGACGCCGTCAGCCAGTTCCTCAACCGATAGGGCCCGCATGACCGTCCGCATCGACACGCTGCCGCTGGGGCCGTTCGAGACGAACTGCTACGTCATCCGCGACGCCGACGCCTGCGTCGTGGTCGACCCGGGCATATTCCCCGAACCGCTCATCGCGATGCTGCAGGCCGCAACCCCCGCGCCCGACCGCGTGCTGCTGACGCACGGGCATTGCGACCACATCGCAGGCGCGGGCGACGTCCGCGACGCCTTCGAGGGCGTTCGCATTCTCTGCCCCGAAGCCGACGCGGCCATGCTGGGCGACCCCCAGAAGAACCTGTCCGGGCCGTTCGGCCTGCCGATGACGGCCCCCGAGGCCGACGAGCTTCTCCACCCGGGCGACGTGGTGACCGTGGGCGAATCGCAGTGGCGCGTGCTGGACACCTCCGGGCACACCGCCGGCGGGGTGAGCTACTACTGCGAGTCCGAGGGCGTCGCCATCGTGGGCGATGCACTGTTCGCGTGCGGCATCGGGCGGACGGACGTGCCCGGAGGGGATTCCGCCCTGCTGATCCGGAACATCCACGAGCAGCTGCTCGTCCTGCCCGACGCGACGCGCATCCTGCCCGGGCACGGACCCGAAACCACCGTCGGCGTCGAGCGCCAGACCAATCCGTTCCTGCTCTGACCGTCTCGAATGTGAGATTGCGGATCTCGGATTGGGACGCGGATGCATCCTCTCCTGGTTTGACGACGAGTCCACACGGAACCTGCTCAGACATCCCAATGGGCGCGAGCATGCTGTCGTTCAATCCGAAATCCGCACTCCGCAATCCGAAATGAGATCCCCTTGGCGGGAACCACCCCCGCTCGCCCGCGATGGACGTTTGACAGACTGCCCTTTCCGGTGTATCATGGGCGCTGCAATCGGAGCCCGGTCCATCACGTTCTGCACTCATCTTATCCGTCATATCCTGTGACTCGGGCGACTCGATGTATGGTCGCGGGTGGGATCTATACTCGTTCTGAGGCGCGGCGTGCGCCGTACGCTGTGGCTGTACGCCCGCGTTGTGGTCTTATAGTCTCTTACGAGGCGGCAGATGGCATCCATTCAGGTACTCCAAGGCCCCGAGAAAGGGCGCACGTTCGATCTGGTCGACGGCGAGAATGTCATCGGGCGCCAGGGGCGCGCCATCCCACTGGGCGACGGCACGGTATCGCGCAATCACGCCTGCATGATGCCCCAGAACGGGCAGTGGATCCTCGAGGATCTCGGCTCGGCGAACGGGACGTACCTGAACGGCACGAAACTGGCCAAACCTGCGCCCCTGCAGCAGGGCGACCAGATTCGCTGCGGCGCGACGCTGCTGGTGTTCCTGGCCGGCGGGCACGCCCCGGCGGTTACGTCCGGCGTGGAAATCGACGAGGACGGGAAGCTCGTCGACGCCGCGATCGTCGCCTCCCTGCCGAGCAACGAAGACTCGGTCATCATCCCCACCCCCGAAGCCGGCGCCGCGGCGATCGGCAACCTGCGACTGCTCTACGATCTGATCGCCGACGTCGGGTCGATCCTCAACGTCGACCTGCTGCTGCAGCGAACGCTGGAGAAGGCCTTCGAGATCGTCCAGGCCGACCGGGGCTACATTCTCCTGGTCGACGAGGCGGGCAGGCTGAACCTCAAGGCCTCCCGCCTGCCGGAAGGAGCCAAGGAACAGGACATCCCCATCTCCCGGACGATCATCAACGAGGTGGTCGTCAAGGAAGTCGGCGTGCTGTGCAGCAACGCGATGAGCGACCAGCGCTTCGAGGCGGGCAAGAGCGTGCACGACTTCGGAATCCGGTCGGCGATCTGCGCCCCCATCAAGGGGCGCGAGCGCGTCCTGGGCGTGATCCATCTCGACTGCAGCGTCTCGGACCATACCTACTCGACCGAGCAGTTGCGTCTCCTGACGGCCATCGGGTATCAGACGGGGCTCGCGATCGAGAACGTCGACCTGCACAACTCGGTCGTGCAGTCGGAGCGGCTGGCCGCCATCGGCGAGACGGTCGCCCTGCTCAGTCATCACATCAAGAACATCCTGCAGGCGCTGTCGGCCGGGGCGGACGTCGTGGAGATGGGCATCAACGCCGGCAAGCTCGACAAGGCCCAGCACTCCTGGCCGATCGTGCAGCGCAACCTCGGGCGCATTAACGAACTGATCCTGAACATGCTCGCGTTCTCCAAGGACCGCGAGCCGCTCCTGGAGAACATCAACGTCAACCACGTGATCGTCGAGTGTCTGGAACTGGTCGCCTCCCGCGCCGACGAGCGCGGCGTGATGATCATGGACGATCTCGACGACCTGCCCCCCCTGCCCGCCGACGCCGCGGGGCTTCACCAGGCGGTCCTGAACCTGCTGACCAACGCCCTCGACGCCGTCGCAGACCAGACGGGCATCGTCACCGTCGCCAGCAAGTACGACTCGATGAACCGCGACGTGATCGTCGCCGTCAGCGACAACGGAACCGGGATCGCGCCGGAGAATCTCCAGGAGATCTTCACGCCCTTCTACTCGGGCAAGGGCCAGAAAGGCACGGGGCTGGGCCTCGCCGTCGCGCAGAAGGTCGTCAAGGAGCACGGCGGGCACATCGAGGTCGTCTCCAATGTCGCGGAGGGGACGACCTTCACCATCACGCTGCCCACTATCCCCCGCGAACGCACCACCGGGGGCGATACCGACGTCTAGCCGCCACGCTGGCGGAGGGGGAAGGGGCGGGATATACTCCGCCTCGATTCGACTCTCTTGTGCGGAGACAAGCATGGACCGCCCGAACATCCTCTATCTTCACGTGCACGACATCGGCCGATACGTCCAGCCGTACGGGTACGCGGTGGCGACGCCGAACATTCAGAAGCTCGCCGAGCGGGGCATCCTGTTCCGCCAGGCGTACTGCGTCAGCCCCTCCTGCTCGGCCAGCCGGGCGGCGCTGCTGACCGGGCAGTGCTGCCACACCAACGGCATGCTCGGGCTGGCGCATCGCGGGTTCGGGCTGTACGACTACGGGCATCACATCGTCCACACGCTGCGGAAGGCGGGCTACCACTCGGCGCTGATCGGCACGCAGCATATCGCAGCGAAGCCCTATCACACCGCGGAGGAGATCGGCTACGACGAGATCGTCCCGCTGGACCAGGGCGCGGACCGCGACGAGATCACGCGGAAGTGGCTGGCCGACCCGCCCGCCAAGCCCTTCTTCCTGACGGTGGGTTACAACACGACACACCGCGACTTCCCCGAGCCCGGGCCGGATCAGGACGAGCGCTACGTCCGCCCGCCGGACCCCCTGCCCGATACGCCCGAGACGCGACACGACTTCGCCTGCTTCCAGCGCGACGCCGCCACGCTGGACGAGGAGTTCGGCCAGGTGCTCGACGCCCTCGACGCTGCCGGCCTGGCGGATAGCACGCTGGTGATCTGCACGACGGACCACGGGATCGCGTTTCCGCACATGAAGTGCAACCTGAACGGACACGGCATGGGCGTGATGCTCATCCTGGCCGGGCCCGGCGGGTTCGCGGGCGGGACCGCCTCCGACGCGCTGGTCTCACACGTGGACGTCTTCCCGACTGTCTGCGACCTGCTCGACATCGAGACGCCCGACTGGGTCGAGGGGCGCAGCCTCATGCCCGTCGTCCGCGGCCAGGCCACCGAAGTCAACGAGCAGATCTACGGCGAGGTGACGTACCACGCCTCCTACGAGCCGATGCGATCCGTCCGGACGCAGCGGTGGAACTACATCCGCCGCTACGAAGCCCGGACGAGCCCCGTCCTGCCGAACTGCGACGACAGCGTCAGCAAGGACCTGCTGATGGCGGAGGGGTGGGCCCAGCGCCGCCCCGCCGACGAGCAGCTCTACGACCTGCGGTTCGACCCGAACGAAGCCTGCAACCGGGCGGCCGACGAGACCTGCCTCGACGTGATCACGGACATGCGCAAGCGCCTCGACGCGTGGATGGCAGCGACGAACGATCCCCTGCTGAAAGGACCGGTTCCCCTCCCCAAGGGCGCCAAGGCAAACGATCCGGACGGCATCTCGCCGCGGGAAGAGCCCTTCGTGCAGGACTGAGACGTTCTTCAGCGCTCCAGGTACCGCCCACGGAAAGCGTTCCGTGGGCTTTCCCCCC
>CAZEJA010000221.1:0-5838 GCA_964512215.1 uncultured Planctomycetaceae bacterium | reverse complement strand
GGTCGTCTGGAACGGCCCGATGGGCGTCTTCGAGAAGGAGGCCTACGCCGCGGGCACGAAGGCGATCGCCGAAGCCGTCGCGGCGGCCACCGACGCGGGAGCCGTCAGCGTCATCGGCGGCGGCGACTCGGCGGCGGCTGTCGAACAAATGGACCTCGGCGAGCGGATGACCCACGTGTCCACCGGCGGCGGGGCGAGTTTGACGTATCTGGAAGGCAAGCCCCTGCCTCCCATCGAAGTGCTTGACCAGAAATAGCTTCCGGCGGATAATGACGTGCAACGCGAAGCCCATCCATCGAGGATGGGCTTTGCTGCTGCAAGGCGACCATGAACACATCGGGCTCCAATCCGTGGAAGACGCTCGGCCCGCAGCCGGCCATCGCGCCGTCGCTGCTGGCGGTGGACTTCGCGCGCGTGGGCGAGGGCGTCGACCAGGTCATTGCGGGCGGTGCCGAAGTGCTGCATCTCGACATCATGGACGGGCACTTCGTGCCCAACCTGTCGATGGGGCCGGCCTTCGTCGAGAGCCTCCGCGCCTACACGGACCATCCGCTGGACGTGCACATCATGGTCGCGGACCCGGCCTACTACATCGAGCAGTTCGCCCAAGCGGGCGCCGACAGCGTGACGTTCCACGTCGAAGCGACCGACGAGCCGACCAAACTCATCGACCGCCTGCACGAACTGGGCCTGGGTGCGGGCATCTGCCTGCGTCCCGGAACCCCGGCGGACGTGCTGGCGGGGGTCGCGGGCGACGTCGACCTCGTGCTGCTGATGACGGTCGAGCCCGGCTATGGGGGGCAGGCGTTCATGTCTGAGGTGCTCGACAAGATCTCCGCCGTCCGCGCGATGCTCCGCGACGACCAGAGGCTGCAGGTCGACGGCGGGATCAACCGCGAAACGGCGGGACGGTGCGCGGCCCACGGGGCGGATGTTCTCGTCGCGGGCGCGGCGATCTTCGGCGCGGCGGACGTGTCCGCGGAAGTCGGTCTCATTCGCGCCGGCGCGATCGCCGGGAGGGACGGCTGACATGGCCACCCTCTACGTTCTCCAGACGGGGCGGACGACCTGGGAAGACCTGGGGCGGATCGAGTCGGCCGCGGGCGCGCCACTGAGCGAAGCGGGCGCGACGCAGGTCGCGGAAACCGCCCGGGAGTTGATCAGTCGCAACATCACGGCTGTGTTCGCCGGCGACGGAGAGGCGGAGAAGCAGACCGCCCAGGCCGTCGCGGATGAACTGTCGGTGAAGGTTCACACGCAGGGCGAGATTCGCGAATTCGACTACGGCCTGTGGCAGGGGCTGACGATCGACGAGGTGCGCCGGCGCCAGCCGAAAGTCTACCGCCAGTGGATGGACACGCCCGACAGCGTCTGCCCCCCGGGTGGCGAGACGCTGGACGAGGCGCTCAAGCGCATCCGCCGCGCCGTCAAGCGCATCGTCAAGCGCCAGAAAGACGGCGCCGTCCTGCTGGTCCTTCGCCCGGTCGTGCTGGGGCTGCTGCGAGGCTACCTGGCCGGGGACGAGCCCGCCGCACTCTGGCAGCACGTGGATCCGAACTTCACCTGGGCAAGCTACGACACGGACGAGGCCGCCCTGTAGGCCCGTCCGCCAGGAGAGCACACATGGCGCGCAGCGAAGCAGAGAACTTCAGCCCGTACGGGTCGTCCGCGTTCGAGGGCCCGGCGTTTCGGAAGAAGCGCGAGGTCCCCGACGGTCTGTGGATGCGGTGCGGCGGGTGCGAGGAGATGATCTACCGCAAGACCGTCTCCGAGAACGACGAGGTCTGCCCGCAGTGCGGGTATCACTTCCGCGTCGGGGCGGCCGGGCGCGTCAAGCAGCTTGCCGACCCGGACAGCTTCGAGGAACTCTTCGCACACATCGCCCCCGCCGACCCGCTGGAGTTTGCGTGGCTGGACCAGACGTACTCGGCGCGGGTCGAGCGGGAGCAGGACAAGACGGGCAACACCGAGGCGGTCCTGACGGGCATCGCCTACATCAAGGGGCGGCGCGTAGCGCTGGGCGTGATGGACGGCGAGTGGCTGATGGGGTCGATGGGCTCGGTCGTGGGCGAGCGGATCTCGCGCCTGGTGGAGCGGGCGGCGGAGGAATCGCTGCCGCTGGTGATCGTCTGCACGTCGGGCGGGGCGCGGATGCACGAGGGGGCGCTGAGCCTGATGCAGATGGCCAAGACGTCCGCGGCGCTGGCGCGGTTCGACGACGCCGACGGGCTCTACATCGCCGTCCTGGTCGACCCGACCACCGGAGGCACGACCGCCAGCTTCGCCATGCTCGCCGATGTGATCCTCGCCGAGCCCGGCGCCCTGATCGGCTTCGCCGGGCAGCGCGTCATCGCCAATACCATCAAGTCGGAACTGCCCCAGGACTTCCAGCGGGCCGAGTTCCTCCTGGACCACGGATTCATCGACCGCATCGTCCACCGCCACGAGCTTCGCAGCGAAATCGCCACCCTCATCGACTATCTCGGAAGCTAGCGATTTCGGATTGCGGATTGCGGATTGGGGGGGGCGTGCATCTCCCCACTTCGAGCTTCAACGTACGTGTTGAGCTGTCTGGATGCCCCGGATCGGCCCAGCGTTTAGCGGCGGGACGAAGGCCCGCCCTGTCGCTGTTCAACCTGCCTGCCGGCAGGCAGGTCCGCAATCCGAGACAGGGAATCCGTTCACTCGCTGTCCGTCTTGGCTTTCGTCGTCGTCTTCTTGCGATGCTTCCTGCCGCCGCGGCGGCCCCGGGTGCGCTTCTTCTTCGCCTTGGGCTTGGGCTCGCCGGCGCCGGTCTCGGTGGGAGGCTTTTCCGCCGGGGCGTCCTTGCCCGCCGGTTTCTCGTCCGGCTTCGCGTCGCCCTCGTCCTTCTTCGTGGATCTGCGGCGCCGGCGAGGCTTGGCCTTGGTCGTCTCGCCCTCGTCGTCCGACGTGGGCTTCGCGGCGCGGCGCTTCCGCGTGGAAGAAGCCTTCTTGCCCGCCTTCTCGTCGACCTTTTCTTCGGTCTTGTCGTCGGCCTTCTCCGTCGCCTTTCCGGCGTCGGCCTTGGCGGATCTGCGACGTCGGCGCGACTTCTTGCGGGCGGGTGCGGGCTTCTCGTCTGCCTTCTCCGCAGCCTCTTCGGTCGTCTTCTCCGCGTCGGTCTTGGCGGACTTGCGGCGCCGGCGCGACTTCTTGCGGGCGGGAGCGGGTTCTTCGTCGGCCGGCGACTCCTCGAGTTCCTCGGGCTCGAGGGCGGGTCGCCCCTTGCCCGCCTCGAAGGGCTTCGTCGCCAGTTTGTGCTTGGCGGACTCGGCCTTCTTCGGGGCCCTGAGCTTCACTTCGCTCCCCCGGGCGTTCCGGCAGATCAGGCAGACCTCCGCGCCCCCCAGAGCGGTGTCGGCCCGGACGAGGATCTTGACGCCCGTCTCGGCCTCGAGGGCATAGAGTTGCTTGCGGTGGTAGTTCGTGAGTCGGTTGGCGACGTCCGGATGGACGGCGACGTCGATTTCCGCGACATCTTCCGTGCCGGACGCCCGGTGAATGTCGCGGATGACCAGCAGCGACAGCGACTCGGCCGACTTGACCAGCCCCGCGCCGTCGCAGTAGCTGCAGACCGAGAAGATGCTGCTTTTCAGCGACGGGCGCAGTCGCTGGCGCGTCATCTCGATGATCCCGAAGTTGCTCGTCCGCAGGATCTTCGTCTTCGCCCGGTCGTCCTTGACCGCGTCGCGCAGGGCCTTCTCGACGGCGCGGCGGTTCTTCTGCTCGCGCATGTCGATGAAGTCCATGACAATCACGCCGCCCATGTCGCGCAGACGCAGTTGGCGCCCGATCTCCTTGGCGGCCTCCTGGTTCGTCTTCAGCGCCGTCGTCTCGGCGTTGGAGTGCGCCCGGAACCGCCCGGAGTTCACGTCGATGGCGACCAGCGCTTCGGTCTGGTCGATCACCAGCGAGCCGCCCGACGGCAGCTCGACGCGCCGCGAGTAGATGCTCTCGATCTCCTCCTCCAGCCCGGCGTCGTGGAAGAGCCCGCCCTTGCCCGTGTAGAGTTCGATGGTGTTCCGCGTGCGCGGCATGGCGACCCGGAGGAAGTCCTGCGCCTTGGCCGCCACCGCGTCCGTGTCGCAGATGATCCGGTCGATGTCGGTGTTATACACGTCGCGAAGGGTGCGGATGACCAGGTCGGATTCCTGGTAGATTTCCGCGGGGGCCTTGGTGGACTTGATCTTCTTGTCGACCGACTTCCACAGGCGCAGCAGGTAGTTGAGGTCCCGCTGCATCTCGCGCTTGGGGCGTTCCGCGCCGGCGGTGCGGCAGATGAAGCCCATGTCGGGCGGGGGCGTGAGTTCCGCGAGGTTCTTGCGGGCCTTGGCGCGGAGTTCCTCGTCCTCGATCTTCCGGGAGACGCCCAGGCGGCTCATCCCGGGCAGCATCACCAGCAGTCGCCCGGGGATCGACAGGTAGGTCGTCATCGTCGGCCCCTTTGTGCCGATGCCCTCCTTGGTCATCTGGACGACGACTTCCTGCCCGCGCCGCAGGCAGGCCTGGATCGGCGGGCGCTCGCGATGCGGGCACTTCCGCCCGAGCGGTTCGGACGACTTCTTGCCCTTCGGGAAGTACTGCGGGTGGATGTCCGTAATGTGGAGGAAGCCGTTCTTGGCGAGTCCGAAGTCGACAAAGGCCGCCTGGATGGAGGCCTCGACGTTCGTCACCTTCGCCTTGTAGATGTTCCCCACGTGGGAGGCGGCGCTGTCGCGCTCGACGTACAGTTCGTCCATGAGGCCGTCTTTGACAATCGCGATCCGGCACTCCTGGCCCTCAATGATGTTAATCAGCATTTCTTTCGACATAGTGTTCCTTACGTGTTGTTGGCCACATCCTGCGGGGGCAGGGGCTGGTAGTCGACGGCCGTGCGAACCAGGGCGGCGAGGTCGGCCCGTGCGTCCAGGCCGAGCAGTTCGAGCACCTCGCCCGGTCGGGCCCACAGGTCGTCGCGTCCGGCGAGCGTCATCACCAGGCGATCGTCGTCGAGCGTCAACTCGTCGACGAGGGGCTTGATGTCGATCGTTCGCATTCGGTCGCCGCGTCCGCGGCGGCGCGAGACCTTGACCCGTTCGACGCACCAGGTGTCTTCGGTGGCGAGCTGTTCCAGCCGCCGCCGGAGACGGTCGTGTCGGTCGGGCGCGACGGGCAGCTCGTAGCACGCCCGCACCGGGCGGGGGGCAGCCTTGCCGGGCAGCTCCCTGGCCGGGCCGAACCGCAGGCCCCGGGGGGCGCAGCGGTTGAGCGCGCTGGACAGGGCGGGCCCGTCAGGGGGCTCGTCCGTGTCTTCGAGCGTGACGACCAGCAGGTCGTCCTGCGACGCGACGCCGACCGGGCGCGGACACGCCAGCGACATCCGGGGATGCGGGTTGAATCCCTGGGTATATCGCAGCGGCAGGTCCGCGCGGACCGCGGTGCGTTCGATGGCCCTGGCCATGTCGTGGTGCGACAGAAACCGCACGTCACCCTCGACGGCCAGCCAGATTCCCCATCGGTGTGGCAAGTTCCGTATGTGTCCTTTCTGTGTTGTGCCCCAACCACGGGCGGATCCATCCGTCCGGGCCTGCCCGCCGCCGAAGCGACGGGCGCGGGAAATATTGTTCTGCGCGGCCGCCCGCCTGGGCGGGGTCCGCGCGGTCGTTTCAGTCTGCGTACGCCTCGGGCAGGACCTTGCGGGTCTCGGCCCGGAGGTAGTTGAGCGTTTCGACCTCGGTGTCGAAGCCCATCACCCGGCGCGACACGTGCAGGGCGTGCTCCATGGTCGAGGAGCGGATGATCTTCTTGATCTCCGGGATCGCGGGCGGGGCGCACGAG
>CAZEJA010000220.1:0-5862 GCA_964512215.1 uncultured Planctomycetaceae bacterium | reverse complement strand
GACGTAGGTCCACGCCGCCATGCCGGTCTTCGCGTCCAGCGCGTGGACCGTTTGCGAATACTTGTCGGCGACGAAGACCTTGCCGTCCGCGACGGTGGGTGCCGTGAGGGTCTTGCCCACGGGCGACGACCACGCGGCTGTCAGCTTCGTCGGAACGGTCGACTTCGATGCGCCGCTGCGACTCGCATCGTGGCGCAGCGTCGGCCACTCCTGCTCGCCCGCCGCCTCCGTCAGCGCCGTGCCGTAGGCGGGCCCCTTCACCAGGCGCAATCCTACCGGCTCGGCCGCCGGTCTGCCCTTCGCTGCCGGCGCCAGCGCGTTGAAACCGTGCAACAGCGACTCGATGTAGCATCCGCACGGGTGAGGCGGCTGGTACAACAGCCCGTTGGCGGGCATCGTCCCGTAGAGGCAGGCGCCGCGCACCCAGTGATTGAACGACGTCCACCCCTCGGTCGGGCTGATGAACTCGATGCCCGTCCGCGAGGGCATGATGAACCGCTCGGTCGCCTTCGAACGGTAGCACCGCTGGTGGAACCAGTAGATATCCCAGGGGGGCTTGAACTGGCGCTTGACCTCGCCCGTGTGAAGGTCCCGCCCCGTGAAGGCGCCGCTATTCTGGCCCTGGAAGATATCCCCGATCCACACCAGGTCGTCCAGGACGAGAATGTCCTTGGGGCACTCGAAGCCGGTGTTGATCGTCTTGTTGGTCCAGAGAATCTTGCCCGTGTCCGCTGACAGCGCCGTGAACGTTCGGAGATTCTTGGACACGTAGTGCCCGCCGGCGCCGCGGTAATCGCCCTGATCCTTGCCGCCGATGAAGAGCACGACGTCTCCGTACTGCACGAGCGTCGGCGTGTTGCTGGTGGGAATGACGTTGTCCAGCAGCACGGCCGTCCGCCACTTCTCCTTACCGCCGGCGAGATCGAGGCATTTGAGACACTCCCCGCTCGGTCACCGCGAACGACAGTGGCGCCACCGGCGTCTCCACGTCCCACAGGTGCTTGCCTGTCTCCGGGTCCACCGCGCGAAGCCACTTGGTCTGCCCGCGCCAGTCGTTGCGCCCAAAGCGGGTCTGCTCCGGATACAGGTTCGGTTTGTCGTTGGTCATCAGGTACAGCACGCCGTCGCGACAGAGGATTTCCTCCGTCGCGGCGGTCTTATCCAGCACCCGCAGCGTCTTGCCGCTTGCGGCGTCCAGCACGTGCACGCCCTGGTCCAGTCCGGGCGTGACGAACACGCGGTCCCCGACCGCCACCAGACGACGCGTGCTCTGCGTGGGCCCGCTCTTGTAGTTCATCAACTGCGTGACCCAACTGGAGAACTTCTTCTTCCAGAGGATCTTGCCGTTGAAGGCGTCGCGGGCGATGAGCTGCCAGTCGGACGGCAGGAACAGGGAGACCTGCGGGGCCTCGTCGATGAGGTAGAAGACCCGCCCGGCCGCGGACACGAGGGCCTGGAAGCTGCTCATCGACTCGTGGTGGCGCGTCCACTTCGGCCCGCCGTGCCACTGCAGGCGGCGCGGAGGCCCGACGACGCGGTCTTTGCTCACCGCGTTGCCGCCCGCGTCGTAGAGCACGTGCGTCCACTCGTCGATGTTCCCGGGACGCGGCTTGACCGTGCGAGTCCACTTGCCGCCCGCCTGCTCGATCAGCACGCCCCCCGGGCAGAGCACGCGCATGCACTCGGCCTTCGTAGCACCCGCGCCGGGCTCTGCGACAAGAACGTTCACGCAATTGTCGACGTACGGCAGAGCCCCGCCGCCCCACGTATCCACGGCCACCGGGCCGTAGAGCCCAGCCGCCCGGATTGCCTCCCGGGCCTTGGCAATCTTCTGCGCATCCGCATCCAGCCCGTGAACGAGAAAGGCCTCCGACAACCGCAGCGACATCGTCCTCTTGGCATCGCCGCAGCCCAGGTGCACGACCAGGCCGCCGGACACGCCCGCAGACGTGACGGCCTCGACGGGCCCGCCCTCCGCGACCGCCGTACCCGGCGCCGCCCCGACCATCCCCACGAAGACGCCCAGCAGAATACGTCCCATTCTCATCGTGCACTCCAGTCGTTTGCCGTCGGGCGCAGGCCCGGTGCGGTTACTTGTAGTCCTTACCGTTGAGGCTGCGGGCGACGGACTGCAGCCACGCTTCGAGGTCGGCCCGCATCGTCTTGGCGCGGTCCGCGTTCTGTGCGAGCACATTGGTCTTCTCGCCGGCGTCCGTGGCGAGGTTGTACAGTTCCAGCGTAACCGTCCCGCCCTTGCCCTGGATGCGGTGGAGTTTCCACGGCCACTCGTTCCAGGCGGCGTGCCCGGGAAAGCGGTCTTCCGGGACCTGCCGCGTGATCTTCGCGGCGTCCAGGTCGAGGCGCGTCCGGTCGCCCACCTGCTTGCCCGCCTTCTGGGCTTTCAGCAGCGCAGCCATCAGACGATCGCTGTGCGTGCTTCGCCCGGGCGAGCCGTCGCGCCAGAAGCCCATCGGTTTCGGGCGGGTCTTCATCTTGTCGTCCAGCACGCCGACGAGGCTGATCCCGTCCAGCGGAGGCTGACCGGGCATCTCGACGCCGACGATCTCCAGCAGCGTCGGGTAGATGTCCGACGTGACGGCCGGCACGTTCGTCACGCGCGGCGCGGGGATGCGGGCCGGCCATTCGATCATCCCCGGCACGCGCAGCCCGCCCTCGTAGATCACGCCCTTCTTGCCGCGCCCGCCCGAGGTGGCGACATCCAGCCCCCCGTTGTCGCTGCAGTACCACAGGATCGTGTTCTCGTGGATGCCCAGCGTGCGGAGTTCCTTGCGGAGTTTCCCGAAGGCGCGGTCCATGGACGTGATCTCGCGCCAGTACCCCGCCATCTTCGCCCTCCCGTAGAGTTTCTTGTCCTGCGGGAGCGCCTGGTGCGGGCCGTGCGGCGAGGCGAACCAGACGATGGTCAGGAAGGGCTGCTCGCCCTTGGCGTGCTTCCGCATGAACTCGATGGCCGCGTCGACCGCGATCATCGAACTGTCGCCCTTGCACTGCACCGCCACGCCGTTGCGGCTGAGGATGGGGTTCAGGTCGAAGAAGTTCGGCGCCGACAGCCATTCGTCGAAACCGCACCGGCTCGGGTTGACGGGGCTGGTCTTCTGGACCGACCCGACGTGCCACTTGCCGAAGTGCCCCGTGACGTAGCCAGCCGTCTTGAGCGCCTCGGCGATGGTGATCTCCTGAGGGCGAATCGACCGCCCGTGATTGAGAATGCCGTAGCGGTTCGGGTGCCGCCCCGTCAGGACGCTGCCGCGTGTCGGCGAGCAGACCGGGGCGGCGGCGTAGAAGTGGTCGAACCGCAGCCCCGCTTTGGCCATCGCGTCGAAGTGCGGCGTCTTGACCGAACGGTGCCCGCGGTGCCCCATGTCCCCCCAGCCCTGATCGTCCGCCATGCAGAGGACGATGTTCGGCTTGGCCGCTCCCGCAGTCGCCGCGCCGAGACAGAGCAGGGCGCAGCCCATCCATACCATGTGTTTCATGACGATCCGTTTCCTTCCTCGGCCGAGCCCGTCACGCGTTGGCGAGGGCCCGTTCGGCGGCTTGGCGGATGTAGAGTTCGTCCTCGCTCGTCCGGGTATCGCGCAGGTGCTTGTAGATGCCGTCGGCTTCGTCGGCCTCGCCTGCGACGCGCAACTTCTCCGCGAGTTGCAGGCAGGCTTGCGTGGCCTGATCGCGCCGCCATGTCGAACCCTTGGCGTCGGCGAGGGCGAGCATCGCGTCGATGGCCTTCGCATCGCCGAGCGAGGCCAGTCCCCACGCGGCAGCCAGGCGAACGTCGTCGTCCTTGTCGCCCAGCGCGCTGCGAAGCGCCCGGGCTGCCCCGGTGCCGCCGACGGCGCTGAGGCCCTGGACGACGTACAGCCGGCTCTTGCCGGTGACCTTGGGCAAGACCGTCAGGAACTGCTCGCACGCCCCGTCACCGATAGCCTGCAGGGCCCGGACGGCCGGCTCGCAAAGCTCCCCATCCGTCAGGCATCCGCCCAGTACGGCCGCGACACGACGATCCGCACAGAGCTGCAACTGTGCGATGAGGAATCTCTGGATCGCCTTGGGGCGCTTCCCGCCGATCTGCGACGCGATCGCGTCGATCACCATCGCCTTCTGCCTGCTCTTGCCGGGCCCGCAGACGTATGTCATCAGCCCATGCAGCACGTACCGGGCCTTGTAATCCCCCCCGTCGTCGACGGCCGCCAGCAGATCGATGACGCCCACGACGCTCTCCGCCCCGCCGGCGAGGATCCGGTCGTAGACCTTCCTCGCTTACGTTCGCGTCGGGCCCGTCACCTTGCCCGTGCCTTTCGACTTCTTCTTCTCGTCGCCCCGGTCCAGTTCGGGCATCTGCTCGACAAGTTCTTTCACGTTCGCTTTATCCGGCATGTCGATATCCTTCCTCGATCTACAGGTGCCACGGCGCCCGCATCGGCTGGTCGACCAGCCGGTTGGCTTCCTCGTCGCCGATGATCTGCTCGGCGACCGGGTCGTACTTGATCTTCCGCCCGACGCGGATGGAGATGTTGGTCAGGTGCAGCACGGTCATCGTGCGGTGGGCGGCTTCGGCGTTCCCGCCCGCCTGCTTGCGGGTCTTGACCGCCTCGCCGAAGCCCACCAGCGGCTCGGGGTCGGGCATCGCCTTGAGCGTCTTCTGATCGGCCTCGCTGAGTTCATCGAGTTCGACCCGTTTGTTCTTCAGCCCGGTCGGCTTGCCCCACTCGCCGCTCTCAAGCACGAGCTTGAACCCGTCGGCGTAGGTCATCTTCGACCAGCCCCACATGCCCGTGACTTCCGGATGCGCGGGCGGGGCGGACGTTTCGACCTCCACGGGGCTCGTCGCGTCCTTGCCGAGCAGCCAGTTGACGCCGTCGAGGTGGTGCTCGCCCATGTCGGTCAGCCCGCCGCCTTCGTAGTCCCAGTACCAGCGGTGCGTCCCGCCGACGCGCGTGGGGACGAAGGGCTTGAGCGGGCTGGGACCGCAGTACAGGTCCCAGTCCAGATAGCTCGGGACGGGGATGGGGGGCACGTCGATCTTGCCCGACCACTGCTTGACCTTGAAGCCGCCACGGCGGACGTAGACGCCGTTCGTCTTGGTGACCAGCCCGCTGGCCATCAGCTTGTGGGCCTGACGCTGAGACTCGGAGCGGTTGAGGCCGAACCGCGCGTACGTACCGATCTGGAAGATCCGCCCGTAGCGTTTGGCGGCGTTGACGACGCCGCGGCCTTCGGCGATGGTGCGGGTCATGGGCTTCTCGCACAGCACGTCCTTGCCGGCTGCCATCGCGGCGATGGAAATCAGCGCATGCCAGTGCGGCGGCGTGGCGATCGCGACGATGTCGACGTCCTTCCGCTCCAGCACGCGGCGGAAGTCGGTGTAGACCGTCTTGTTGTCCGCCCTGCCCACGAACTTGACGTCGCACCTCGCCAGCTCGCGGATGTTCAGCTTGTGCGTACCGCGGAGCGTCGCCAGCGTCTTGGGCCCCCGCCCGCCGCAGCCGATCAGCGCCGCGCCGAACGTGTCGCTCGGCGCCGTCTGCCCGGGCCCGCCCAGCACGTGTCGGGGAACGATCGTGAACGCCCCCGCCGTCGCCGCACCCGCCAGGAATCCCCGGCGGCTGACCTTCCTCTTTCCTTCTGCCATGGACGCTCTCCTCAGGTTCGTCGGTTCGCCTGACCCGTCAGAAATCGAACCCAGACTGTATGCCCCCGCCGCACATCCCGCAACCCCCCGCCAAACCGATTGCGTCCCCGCCCTCGCCAAGCGACAATGAACCCATGACGGGGACGAAGGGATTGCGGCGAGGGGCGTGGGGGTTGCCGTTTTGGGAGAATGAACGGCGGCCGGGGGAGCTG
>CAZEJA010000219.1:0-5880 GCA_964512215.1 uncultured Planctomycetaceae bacterium | reverse complement strand
AGATCGAGAAGCCCGACAGCGGGATGCCGGTGCGGGGGTTCGGCAAGGACGGCGTGAAGCTGTCGGTGATCGGCTTCCCCGGTCTGCTGCTGCGGCGGTTCGAGCAGAAAGACGCCGATCGCCTGGTGGCGGAGGCGTTCGAGCGGGGCGTGAACTACTACGACGTCGCCCCGGCGTACGGGGATGCCGAGTTGAAGATGGGCCCCGCGCTGGAGAAGTACCGCAAGAAGGTCTTCCTCGCGAGCAAGACGAAGATGCGCGACCGCGAGGGGGCGAAGATGGAGTTCGAGCGGTCGCTGGAGCGCCTGCGGACGGACCACTTCGACCTGTACCAGCTCCCCGTGCTGCGCGACGTGAGCAAGGACGTCGACCAGGCCTTTGCGAAGGACGGGGCGATGGCGTACCTGCAGGAGCAGCGCAAGGCCGGTCGCATCCGCTACCTGGGCTTCTCCGCCCACACGGAGGAAGCGGCCCTGGCGGCGCTGGACCGCTTTCAGTTCGACTCGATCATGTTCCCGGTGAACTTCGTGTCATTCTTCAACGCCGACTTCGGGCCGAAGGTGGTTGCGAAGGCCCGCGAGAAGGGCACGGCCATCCTGGCGATCAAGGGCTTCTGCCGTCAGCGGTGGGAGGCGGGCGATCCCGAGCGGAAGAAGCTCCGCTTCTGGTACAAGCCGATCACCGACAGCGACGAAGCGAAGATGGCGCTGCGGTTCACGCTGAGCAAGGGCGCAATCGCGTCGATCCCGCCGTCGGTGGAGGTCGGGCATAAGGCCGCGCTGAATGCGGCCGCTGCGGCGGGCGAGATCACGGCGGAAGAGACCACCAGGCTCCGCGCGATCGCCAAGGGGCTCGAGCCCCTCTTCCCCCGCGGTCCGGTGAAGAAGAAGACGTAGGGAAAATGGGGACTGTCCCGCTGTTCGGGACTGTCCCCACTTTCCCGGCAGAGTTGCAGATTGATCCGAGACCGTTATGCTGCCCGGAAAAAGGGGACAGTCCCACACGACGGGACAGTCCCCATTTTCCGGACAGTCCCCATGTTCCGGACAGTCCCTATTTTCCCTTGGGAGAACGCATGAAGAACTTCGATCAGCTTCTGGATCTGGTGAAGGAGCATCCACGCAGGAAAGTCGCCGTCGCGGTGGCACAGGACCCGACGGTCCTGCGGGCGGCCGTCGAGGCCGACACGCGCAACATTGCGGATGTCATCCTCGTCGGCGACGAAGCGGGCATCCACGAGGCGGCCGAGACGGCGGACGTTTCCGTAGCGGACACGCAGATCGTCCACGTCGCCAAGCCGCTCGCGGCCGTGCACGAGGCGGTTCGGCTGGTCTCGTCCGGCGAGGCGGACATCCTGATGAAGGGGTACATCCACACGGACGACTTCCTCCGCGGTCTGCTGGACAAGGAGTGCGGGCTGCGGACGGGGGCGATCATGAGCCACGTCTTCATCGCTGAGATGCGCGAGTGGGACAAGCTGATCTTCGTCACCGACGCCGCGATGAACATCGCGCCGGACCTCGAGCAGAAGGCGGCCATCCTGCTCAACGCCGTGTATCTCGCGAAGCTGTTCGGCGTCCAGACGCCGAAGGTCGCAGCCGTCGCGGCGGTGGAACTGGTGAACCCGTCGATGCCCGCGACGCTGGGGGCCGCGGCGCTGGCGAAGCTGGCGGACCGCAACCAGTACGCCCCGGCCTGCATCGTGGACGGTCCGTTCGGGCTGGACAACGCGATCTCCGAGCGGGCGGCGAAGCACAAGAAGATCGGCGGCCCGGTCGCGGGTCGGGCGGACGTCATCCTCGTTCCGGACATCGAGTGCGGCAACGTGTTCGCCAAGTCGCTCACCTACTTCGGCGGGCACCGGATGATCGGCCTGCTCGTCGGCGCCAAGGCGCCCGTGGTGGTCACGAGTCGTGCCGACACGGCCGAGTCGAAACTCCTCTCCATCGCCGGCGCCGTGCTGATGGTCAACATGGACCGCGTGTTGCGATTGAAGATCGGCAAGGTGCACTACTAGACGAACGGGTTAACTGATCAACTGCATGTCATGACGTACGTGGAAATCAGGAAGGACGGTCGGCTGGTCGCGTTGCGGCGGGTGGAGGACGACCGCACGCGGGACGGGTGCGTCGTGCAGATCGAGGGCGTCGGCGAGGCGACGGTGACGGCGGGGCAGGTCGTGACGGTGGGGGACTACGAGGTCACGGTGACCGACGACGCGGCGGCGGACGACGAGGTGCTGGGGAGTCAGGACTTCACGCGCGGCCCGACGATCACGTTCGTCGGCGAGGCCCTTGACGCATCCGCGGATGTGGACCTGCCGACCGTGGAAGGCTACGAGGTCACGGGGCGTCTGGGCGAGGGGGGCATGGGCGTGGTCTGGCGGGCCAGGCAACTCAGCACCGGGCGCGACGTGGCGCTGAAGCTGCTGACGGCGGGGCGGTTCCACTCGGACAAGGCGAGGTCGCGTTTCGAGCGGGAGGTGGAACTCAGTGCCCGCCTGGAGCATCCGCACATCGCGCGGGTCTACGACAGCGGCCTGCACCGCGGCGTTTACTACTACGCGATGGAGCTGATCGACGGGGTGCGGCTGGACGAGCACGTCGAGGCGGGCGCCCTGTCGCAGCGGGGGATTCTGGAGCTGTTCGGCGAGATCTGCCGCGCCGTCCAGCACGCGCACCAGCGCGGGGTGATCCACCGGGATCTGAAGCCGTCGAACATCCTGGTCACGGCCGACGGCCGACCGCACGTGCTGGACTTTGGGCTGGCCAAGGCGTATTTGGGTGACGACAGCGGGGTGCTGGTGTCGCAGGAGGGCGACGTGGCGGGCACGCCGGCGTACATGTCTCCGGAGCAGGCGGCCGGGCGCGTGGGCGAGACCGACACCCGCAGCGACGTGTACAGCCTGGGGGTGATCCTGTACCGGCTGCTGACAGGGCGCTTCCCGCACGACGTGACCGGCCGGCAGTGGGAGGTGCTGCAGCGGATCACGGAGCAGGACATCCGCCGGCCGCGGCAGGTGACGCGGGAGGTGGACGCGGAGTTGGAGGCGCTGCTGCTCAAGGCGTTGTCGCGCGATCCGGAGGGGCGGTACGCGTCGGCGGGGGAGTTGGGCGAGGACATCGGGAACTACCTTGCGGGCGATCCGCTGACGGCGCGGAAGCCGACAATGGCGTACTTCCTGCGCAAGCGTCTGCGGAAGCACCGCCTTCCGCTGGCGGTGGCGGGGGCCGTGCTGGCGTCTCTGATCGGCCTGGCCGTGTACGCGTACGTCGGGGTTCGCGCCGAGCGTGACCGGGCGATCGTCGCCGAGCGGGAAACCGCCGTCCAGCGGGACGTGACGAAGCGCGAGTCGGAGACCCGCCGCCGCGCCCTGTACCGCAGCCGCATCTCGCTGGCGAATGCCGAACTGCATCGATCGGACATCCGCCGCGTGCGGGAGTTGCTGTCATTGTGTCCGCAGGACCTGCGCGGATGGGAATGGTACTACCTGCGTACGGCGTGCGATCGCAGCGCGTGGACGTTTCGGGGTCACGAGGGTGACGTCTACGGCGTGGCGTTCCACCCCGAGGGAACACGGGTCGCTTCGGCCGGTCTCGACCGGACCGTGCGCATCTGGGATACCACAACCGGCGAGCAGGTGCACGTGCTTCGAGGGCACACGAGCTACGTCACTGAGGTCCGCTACACGCCGCAGGGCGACCGGATCATCTCGGCGGGAGGCAGGGGGGAGATCCGTGTGTGGGAGGCGGAATCCGGGAAGGAAGTCCGCGGCTTCGAGGGGCACGGCGGCAAGGATATCCGCGACATGGTTCTCAGCCGGGACGGCAGGCGGCTGTACTCGGCGGGAGATGACCGGACGATCCGCGTGTGGGACGTGGAGAACGGGACCGAACTCCGGCGCCTCGTCGAAGCGGATGCGGACCTGTACTCGCCGGCGCTCGACTCGCGGGAGAAGCAGATTGCCTACGCCGTCGGACCTGCGATCGAGATCCGGGACCTGGCGAGCGGAGAGACGCTGCTGAAGAAGAACGTGTTCGCGCTGGCCTCCGGTCTGCGGTTCGTCAAGAACGACAAGCACATCCTGTACGGAACGAGCATGGGCGAGGTGAAGTGCCGGGAGATCGCCACGGGCAATGTCGTCAAGCAGCGATCCGCGCACGATCGCCCCGTGCAGGGCGTGGCGATCCTCGACAGGGGAGGCGGATCCCCGCGCATCGCATCGGCGGGCATGGCGACGATCCGGGTCTGGCCCCAGAGCTTGCAGACTCTTCGCGTATCGCTTCGGGGTCACGAAGGCAGGATCAGCGCACTCGCGGCGGGCCCGGACGGGAAGTGGCTTGTCTCCGGCAGCCACGACGGGACGGTGAAACTGTGGAGCGTGGATGCGCCTCGGGGGCTTGTCACCGGGAGGTACTCGTGCGGCGGAGGCGTGTCGATCTGCTTCAGCCCGGACGGCCGGCATGTCGCGTACGGGACGGTTCCTGGAAAGAAGAGCCCGGCGGGCGAAAAGCGGCCCAAGCGGGTGGCTGTCTGCGACGTGACGACCGGGGAGGCCGAGTTCTTCCTGGACCCCGGTTCGGAGGAGGACATCCGGATCGTGCTGTATCGCCCCGACGGGCGGCAGATCGCGACGGCGAGCGACGACGAGACCATCCGAATCTGGGACGCCGCTACGGGACGGGAGCTTCGAGCCATCCGAACGGGATCGGTCGCTCGATCGCTGAGCTACAGCCCGGACGGGAAGCGACTGGCGTACGCGCAGTCCCGCGATCTGATCCGGATTCTGGATTCGGACACCGGCAAGGAGGTCTCTCGCATCGCGTCGCGTGGTCCCGCCGTGCTCTGCGTGGCGTTCAGCCCGGATGGGCGGTCCCTCGCCGGGGGGGACGATCGAGGCAATGTGACTTTGTTCGATGCGGCGACGGGACAGCAGCGGAAGATGTTCCGAGGACCGGAGGGAACCGTTCAGGAGGTATCGTTCTGCCCGGACGGGCGTCGCCTCCTGTCCGGGGACGGGAAGGGGAGGATCACGATCTGGGACGTGGCTTCGGGCGGGGAGATTTGCTCCTTCGGCAGCTTCAACAGCGGGACGGACTCGGCGGCCTTCAGCCCGGACGGGCGGCGGGTCCTGACCACCGACGGGGGGAAGACGGCGAAGCTGTGGGATGCGGAGACGGGAACCCAACTGCTGGACCTCGGGCCCGAGGATGCGATGTTCACCATGCCCGCCGCGTTCAGCCCGGACGGGCGGCGCATCGCGGCGGGTTCGCCCTGGCGGCGGGTCTACATTTTTGATTGCGGGGAGCGGGAGGACGATCTTCCCGTGTCGCGGCAGGTCGAGGACACGGCGGCGCCCCCCGAGCCGCTGCGGACGCTCTCGGCGCACGCGGATGGCGTTCACGCCGTGGCGTACAGCCGCGACGGCGCGTGGATCGCCTCGGGCGGCAAGGACGGGACCGTGAAGGTATGGGATGCCGCCACGGGACGGCTGGTGCGAGCCCTGGTGTCCGTCGGAGAGGTCACGTGTATCGCCTTCCGCCCGGACGGCAAGCAGATGGCTTCCGGCCACGGAGCGGGGATGGTCCTCTTGTGGGACGCGCAGACAGGCCGAACGCTCCGGACGCTCCGCGAGGGCGACTCGCCGATTCACAGCGTCGGCTTCAGTTCAGACGGACGGCAGCTCATATCCGGCAGTGAGGATGGAATGGTGCGCACCTGGGTTGCCGATACGGGGCGTCTCAGACGGGAACTGGGGGGGAAGGCCCTCTCCGGGTGCGTTTCCGCCATCAGCGAGGACGGCCGGTGGATCGCTCTGGGAGGGCGGGACAGAATGGTGCGCGTCTGGGATGCCGACACGGGGGCGCTGGCGCATACGCT
>CAZEJA010000218.1:2513-5883 GCA_964512215.1 uncultured Planctomycetaceae bacterium | reverse complement strand
CCTCACGGTCGCGGCTCTTTCTTGCCCGGTATTACACGTCCAGTGGTTTGCCACCCGTGCGGGTCCACCAGTCGAGGGCCAGTTTGCGGAACGCGGCGAGCTTGTCCCAGTGCTCCGGCCGGGCCGACAGGTCGTTCATCTCGTACGGGTCGGCGTCGAGGTCGTAGAGATTCTGCTGGCCTTTCCGGCGCTCGGGGGGCTGGCTCATCTGGGCGACGGTCCAGATGTACTTCTGGTTCCTCGCCCCGACGGCCTGTGTGTAGAGCACGTACTTCCAGCGGTCGGTCCGCACATAGATCGCGTAGACGTCGCGCGCGACGCTGCGGGTGGCCTCGCCCTCCGGGTGAGCACAAGAGGCGTGCGCGAACACCGCCCCGTGCAGCGCCTCGTGCGTCTTGTCCGTCTTGCCCTCGATCAGCGGGCGCAGCGACTTGCTCTCGATACCCTCGCCCGGCTGAACCCCCGCGTAGTCCAGGATCGTCGCGTGCAGGTCGAGCGCGTACGTGAGCCCGTCGATGCGTTTGCCCTCGGGCACGTGCCCGGGCCAGGTGACGAACACCGGCGTGCGGAGGCCCTTCTCGTAGGCGGAACTCTTCGCGGGCATGCCGTACGTCCAGCCGTTGTCGACGTAGAACGCGAACAGCGTGTTCTCGTACTCGCCGGCGTCCTTGAGCTTGCGGATCAGTTCGTCCACACCTTCATCGAACCACGTGCCCATCGCGTAGAACTTTCGCATGGCTGCGACGAATTTGGCGCGGTCGCCCTTGTAGTAGGGGGGGATGGGCACGGGGGTGTTCCGGAACCGTCGCAGATGCCGCGGCGGAGGGTTGTGCGGCGTGTGAGGCACGAGCGGCGCCCACCAGATGAACATCGGTTTCTTGCCGCGATGCTCGTCGATGAAGCCCATCAACTCGTCCTGCCCCCCGCGGACGAATCGCCCGAAGCCCTTGAACGTTGTTTCGACCGTCCCGTGGGTGAAGCCCATCTTCCGCGGGTCGCCTTCCCAGTACTTGGCCGTCGCGTACGTCGCATACCCGGCCGACTTCAGGCGGTTCGGCAGCGACCCGGTCGGGTCGAGCTTGATCTTGTCGCCCCCGATGCTGCGGCTCTGGAGGTAGTTGCAGTAGATGCCGTGCTGGTGCGGCATCCGCCCGGACAGCATGCTCGCCAGCGACGGGCGACACAGCGGCGCGGGCACGTGCGCCCGCGTGAACAGCACCCCGCGGGATGCGAGGCGGTCGAGTGTGGGCGTATGCACGCGCTCATTCCCCATAAACCCGAAATGCTCGTAGTCGTCATCATCCGAAATCAGCAGAACAATGTTCGGTCGTTTCACCGCTTGCGGCTTGGCACTGCTCACAGCGCTCGCGCTCCCCACGGCGCCCAGTCCCAACGCCTGGAGAAACGTCCGTCGGTTCCACAGTCGTGTCATCCTGTGTATCTCCTGCTTCGGGTCCGGATGGACGTTACGGCTTCCTGGGTTTGGGCTTCTTCCGGATCCAGGAGGGGGGACCGGACGGGCCCCATTTCCTGGGGCCCCATTCCGCCGCCCGTGCGGGGTCGTGGTTGGGGTTCGGTGTAGGCATCGCGGCGCCTACGCTGCGGCGCCAGGCGATCAGGGCGCCGTGCAGTTCCGCCGCCTTGGCGGGATGCTTGACGGCTAGGTTCTTCTTCTCGCCGATGTCGTCGGCCAGGTTGTAGAGTTCCAGGCGCCTGCCGCCGCCGAAGAATTCGATCAGCTTCCAGTCGCCCATCCGCACCGCCCCGGCGGGGGTTGAGTGATGGTAGACCGGGTAGTGCCAGTAGATCGCCTTCCGCTTCGGCTTTCCCCTCTGCTTCAGCAACCCCACGATGCTCTCCCCGTCCCCGGTGGGCGTCGTCTTGACGCCCGCGATCTCCGCGAACGTCGGCAGCAGGTCGGTGCTGGTTACAGGGACGCCGCACGTACTGCCGGGCTTGATCCGCCCGGGCCAGCGGACGATCAGCGGCACGCGGATACCGCCCTCATACAGCGTCCCCTTCTCGTCCCGCAGCGGGGCGTTCGACGTGACGATCTCGCCGTCGCCCGTGTAAATCTGCCGCAGCCCGCCGTTGTCGGAGTAGAAGATCACCATCGTGTCGTCGGCCAGCTTCAGCTCGTCGAGCTTCTTGAGGATGCGCTCGATGTTCGTGTCGAGATGATCCATCATGGCGGCGTACTTCGGGTTGGCCTGCTGAGGAGGCTTCTGTCCGGGCTTGAGGCGGGCCGTGTGCTTGTCGATGAGTTCCTGGCTCGCCTCCAGCCGGATGTGCACGGTGTGGTGCGACAGGTACAGGAAGAAGGGCTGGTCCTTGCTGTCCTCGATAAACTGAATCGCAAGATCCGTCAGGGAGGCGACCTGCTTGTCGTTCTGGTTCTTCGCGGGTTTGTTCACGTCGAAGCCCTGCGCCGTTGGTGTGTGCTTGGGCGCCCAACCCAGGTGCCACTTGCCGAAGCAGGCCGACACGTACCCCGCCCCCTTGAGCATCTCGGGGATGGTGACCTCGTCGAGTGGCAGGTGCTGCGTGCGGTTGACGGGCACGTCGAGCTTCTCGTAGGGGCGCTGGTGCCCGGGGATGAAGTCGGTAATGCCCAGCCGCGCCGGATACTTGCCCGTCAGGATGCTCGCTCGCGTCGGGCTGCAGACGGGACAGGCGGCGTAGGCGTCGGTGAATTTCATGCCCTCGCCCGCGAGGCGGTCGATGGTCGGTGTCTGGTAGTAGGTGCTGCCGTAGCAGCCGACGTCCGCCCAGCCGAGGTCGTCGATCAGGATGAAGACGATGTTGGGCTTGCGTCGCGGGGCGGCCATGCCGTGCAGGCCTCCCGTCGTCAGGGCCGCCGCCGATGCCCCCAGACCGGCCAGGAACGTGCGTCGTCGGATTCGCTGCATCGCCTTCTCCTTGAATAGGGCTGTGCGCCGAGGAGCGATTCTCGCGCCGGGAGACGCCGCTGTCAATGTTCTGTGTGGGTGCCGTGGGCTGTCCCCTGGGGACAACCACGAGGCGCGAAGGTAGGGGCAGCGTGGTTGCTTCGCTGCGCTTCGCAAACCACGGCACCCGCTTGGCACGCGTCGGGGGGGCGGGTACGATGGCTGCACCAGCAGCAGGAGTGTGCAATGTCGAATCGGGCGTCCATGGGAGCGGGCAGGCGAGCCGCGTGTGTCACGGGCCTGATGGCCGCGTTCGCGGCGCCGGCGTGGGGTGCGTCGCCCGCATCACAGCCGGCGCGGCGATACGCGATTGCGGACCTGGAGACGAAGACGCTTGCCGCCAAGGCGGGGCGGTACTTCGGGCGATGCGCCATCCAGGAGCTTCCGGGCGGGAAGTGGTTCCTCGTCTATCACGAGAGCGG
>CAZEJA010000218.1:0-2503 GCA_964512215.1 uncultured Planctomycetaceae bacterium | reverse complement strand
GTACGAGCCCGCCGACCCCACGCCGATCCTCAGCGGGGTTCTGCACGCGAAGTTCTCCGCGGACGGCGGCGGGACGTGGTCGAAGGAGGACCACCACCCGGACGGCACGCCCGTGCGGGGATTCCCGGCCTATCCCCCGGGGGCCGAGCCCACCGGCGGCGGGTACGAGCCCGGCGAGCCGTGGGCGGTCCTCGCGGCCAACGGCGATCAGCTCGTGCTCAGCTGCAAGTACAACATCAACCGGAAGAAGTGGGATGGCACGTGGCAGATGCGGTCGGCCGACGGGGGGCGGACGTGGACGAAGTTCCGGAAAATCGACTTCATCGGCATCGAGCACGACAAGGACATCTGGGCCATCGACGACCACTTCGTGCGCGACGGCGTGATCTACCTGGCCGCCCGGGAAATCCGCAAGATTCCCTCCGGCATGCGCAATCTGCTGGTCACGTCGGCGGACAATGGCAAGACCTGGCGGTTCGTGTCGTATATGGCGAAGAAGGCGGGTCTGACCACCGAGCAGGGCATCGAGTACGTCGGGGGCCGGTCGATTCTCTGCGTGCTCAACTCGGTGGACAAGCGCCACACGTACCGGACCCGCAGCGACGACATGGGCAAGACGTGGCAGCCGCTGCGGGACATCGCCCCGCAGATCGGTATCTGGGATCGCCCGAGGATCTTCACCGCCGCCCACCTGCGCCGCGAGAAGAACTGGTGGACCGACCCGCTGATCCTGGGCGCCAGCGATCAGCGGACGCAGGTCGGCAAGAGCTTCCCGCGGCGGAACTGCCTGTGGGTGTCCCCCGATCGCGGCGTGAGCTGGCAGCGCCTGGCGCTGGATGAGGAGACGGAAGACTCCGGCTACGGCGACATGGCCTACGACGAAGCGACCGGGAAGTACGTGGCGATTCTGTACCACGGAAGCCGCAGCGAAGCCGTTCTCAAGCAGTACAAGTTCCGCCTGGTGCCCGAGGGCGCCGCGGGGAAGGCGGCGGGAAGGGAGTTCCTGGCCGGCGGGGACATCTCCGCGCTGGCGGCCATCGAAAAGGCGGGGGGCGTCTACCGCGACGGACCCAAGGCGGGCGACGCGATCGACATCCTGCGTCGCAAGGGGTGGAACTGCTTCCGCCTGCGCCTGTTCGTGAACCCGACCCCGAAGAACCTGGTCGTCAACGATCTTGCCTACACGATCGCGCTGGCCAAGCGCATCAAGTCATCCGGCGCGAAGCTGCTGCTGAACTTCCACTACTCCGACACGTGGGCCGACCCCGGCAAGCAGACCAAGCCCGCTGCCTGGGAGAAGCTCGACTTCGTCGCTCTCGAGAAGACGGTCCGCAGCTACAGCCGCGACTGCGTCGCGAAGCTGAAGGCCGCCGGCGCCATGCCGGATATGGTGCAGATCGGCAACGAAATCGCACCGGGCATGCTCTGGCCGGACGGGAAGCTTCACGGCGTGGGCGATCCCGCGCAGCAGTGGGTCAAGCTCGGGCGCCTGCTGAAGGCGGGGGTCGCGGGGGTCAAGGACGCGGCGGGCGCCAGTCCCGTCCGGATCATGATCCACGTCCACTGCGGGGCCAGCCGCCGCGGCACGCAGCGGTTCTTCGAGAACGTCGAGAAGCAGGGCGTCCCGTACGACGTGATCGGACTGAGTTTCTATCCGTTCTGGCACGGGAGGATCGAGGACCTCCGGGAGAACCTGCACAGCGCCGCCCGGACGTTCGGCAAGGATATCGTCGTGGTCGAGACGGCCTATCCGCACCGCACCGTCAAGCCGAGCGTGAAACTGGAGTGGAAAGCCGGGAACCTGCCTTGGCCGCAGACGTCAGAAGGACAGCGGGCGTACGTCGAGCAGCTTGTCCGGACGGTCCGGTCCACGCCGGGCGGGCGGGGGATCGGCGTGATGTGGTGGTTTCCCGAGGCCGTCCCCGCCCGGGGCGTGAAGCTCTGGTTTGGCGGCGGGATGGCGGTGTTTGGAGCGAATGGCGAGGTCCTGCCCGCGGCGGGCGCTTTGACCGGCAAGCGGTAGCCCGGCGGTCTGGCGGTATTGTTTCCGTCCCGCGTGAGATTTCCTTTGCCAATTGCCTCGCGCGACGGAATAATCAAGAAGGAACCGCCCTTGCGCTAGCGTTCGCGGGCGAACCTGGGAAGAACGTAGGAGCGACTCAGAATGCGCACGGATGTCAAGATTGGGATCGCAGTAGGACTGCTCGTCGTCATCGTGGCTGCGTTGTACTTCGTCATGTCGGACTCCAATACCCCGGAAGAGCCGACGGAGCAGCCGCCAGTTGCCAAGGGCCCCAAAGCCCCCGCGCCGCCCGACTCGCCGGGGCCAGCCGTGGTCTGGCGGCCGATCACCCCGCCGCCCGGGCCAACGACTCCCGGTCCGGGGACGGAAGACGTGGACGTGACGGTTCCCCCGCGCGACCCCGGGCCCATGGTGGATCCGGGCCCCACGGTTGACCCCGGTCCGACGGTCGATCCGGGTCCGACGATCGACCCCGGCCCG
>CAZEJA010000217.1:0-5901 GCA_964512215.1 uncultured Planctomycetaceae bacterium | reverse complement strand
GAAGGGGCGACCACCGACGGCGCCGTCATCTTCATCGTCGACGGCGTCCACGCAGGGATCTTCCGCGAGATGCTGGAAGCGGGCGAGCTGCCCGCGATGAAGAAGTACTTCGTCGACCGTGGGCTCTACGCCCCCGCCGCCGTCGGCAACACGCCGTCCGTCACAATGGCGAACCTCCCGAGCATTGTCACGGGGCAGTTCCCCGGACACCACGGTGTCACGGGCATCAACTGGTTCGACCGCAACCGCCTGCTGTGGCGCAACTACGAAACCATCGCCCAGAAGAACACGCTCGACGGCGACTACACCGCGCCGACGATCTACGAGCAGTTCCCCGACCGCACGACGTTCTCCGTGTTCTTTCAGCCGCACCGGGGCACGACGAAGTTCATCGAGAACTGGATGTCCGCCGGACCGCCGTTCTTCTTCCGCTGGTACCAGTTCGTCGACCGCCTGACGCTGCTGCGATTCAACAAGGTCATGGACATCGCACGGCAGCGCCGCGAGATGCCCGCGATCACGGCGGCATACCTGCTCGCCCCCGACTTCCACGCCTACGCCAAGGGCGTCCAGTCCGAGCACTACCGCGACGCCATGCGCCACACCGATCGCCAGATCGGACGCGTCCTCGGCGACATGGAACGCACCGGGCTGCTCGACAAGATCATCATCGCATTCGTCTCCGACCACAGCCTCGGCGAGGTCACGGCCCATTTCCCCCTCGACCGCTTCCTCGAGCGGGAACTGGAACTGGACCTCGCGCCGCGACGCCTGCGGGAGAACGTGCCCTTCGAGTGGAGGTCGAAACACTACCGCAAGTACGCCGCCGTGACGTACGGCAGCGGCGACCGGTACTGGGCGATCTGCCTCCGCAAGCCCGTCGTCCGGGGCGAGGAGTTGACGTACGCCGCCTGGCCGGTGCGGCCGTCGGCGGCCGACCTGTCGTCCTACCCGATCGTCCCGCCCGATCACCGCAACCGCACCCCCGCGTGGAAGACGGTGGACCTGCTTGCCCGCTTGACGGAGCAGCATGCGGTCGACGCCGTCGCCTACGCCGTCGGGCCCAACCAGATCCGCCTGCGCCGCAAGACGGGCGAGGTCGAGTTCCGCCAGCCCGGCGGGCGCGACGCGCCGATCACCTACCATGTCATCACGGGCGACAACCCGCTGGGATGGGCGGGTAAGGTGAACGATGAGGCCCTCGTGGGCAAACCCCTCTCGCCGCGCCAGTGGCTGGACCAGACGTGCGAGACCGACTACCCCGACGTCCCCGCACAGATCCTCGCCTACTTCCGCGCCCCGCGCGCGGGCGACATCGCCGTGTTCGCCGCGCCGAACTGGGACTTCAGAAACTCCAACCGCGCCGGGCACGGTGGATTACGCCCCGAAGACGTCCACACCCCCCTGCTCATCGCCGGCCCCGGCGTGCCGAAGGGAACGCTCCGCGCCGTCCGCACCGTCGACCTCGTCCCCACCATCCTCACCCTCCTCAAACGCCCCCTCCCGGCCAATCTCGACGGGCAGCCCCTCGTCAAGCCATCGAGGTAGTTCGGGTGGCACGGCTGGCTTGTCCAGCCGTGTTCGTTCCAGTCAGAGAACATCGCCTTCTACCCTTGCCTTCTCTCCCTGTTGCCGCAACGATATCCCCATGGGGTTCAAACCCAAGACCTGCGTCCGATACAATGACCCATGGCACGCGCACGCGCTGACCTTCTCGTGCTTCCACAAGCAACCCCTCCTGCAAGCAGACAATGCCGCGCAGTTGTTCATCGACGCCCTCTCGGCTGCCGCATGCCGGCATGAAATGGACCTGTGGGGTTACGTGGTCATGCCGGACCACGTACACCTGCTGCTCTGTCCTCGACGAGAGGTCTACAACATCTCGCGGGTTCTCTTCGCCATCAAACGTCCAATGTCCTACCGCGCCAAGGCTGCCGGTCTTTGCAGAGGGAAGCACTTCTGGCAGCCGGGGGGTGGCTACGACCGGAACCTGTGGAAGGTCAAGACGATCTACAAGGAACTGGATTACATGCACGAGAATCCTGTTCGTCGCGGACTGTGCGAACGGGCGGAGGACTGGCGATACAGCAGCGCGGGGTACTATGCGGGGGAGGAGGATGTGTCGCTGGTGATGGATCCGACACTGCCGCCGAGAGAGGGGTTCTGACGCGCGGGAACGAACACGGCTGGGCAAGCCAGCCGTGCCACCCGAAGCAGACGCAAGACTCAGCGAGTACGGCTGGGCAAGCCAGCCGTGCCACCCGATGCCCTGCCCCTACTCCACCGGTTCGATGTGGACGATGACTTCGATCACGCGGGGATGGGCGGCCATGACCTGGCGGCGGACTTCGGTGGCGATGTCGTGCCCCTCGCGAACCGTCAGTTCCGGATCGACGAGGATGTGGATGTCCATCGCGACCCGCCCCCCGACCTGCCGGGCGCGGAACGCGTGGTAGTCGCGCACGCCGCGGGTGCCCGCGACGGCGGCTTCGAGAGTCTCCAGCGTGCGTTTGCCCGGCGCGCTGTCGATGAGTTCCGAGGCGTTGCGGTGCATGATCTTGACGGCCACGACACCCAGAAACGCCGCCAGCACCATGGCCGTGCCCGCGTCGAGGAACTGCCACTCCCCCCCGCCAATCGCCACCCCCGCGAGCCCCGCCGCGGCGGCGGCCGAGCTGAACGCATCCGTCCGGTGGTGCCACGCATTCGCCTTCAGCGCAACGCTGCCCGTCCGCCGCCCGACCAGGCGCGTCAACTGGTAGAGCGTCTCCTTCGCGACAACGGATACCAACGCCAGCACGAGCGGCACGACGCCCCGGACCGGCTCGGACGGGCGGTGCAGCGCCTCGATCGCCCCATGGACGATCCAGATCGCCGCCGCGAGCAGCAGGATGCCCACGAACAGCGCCATCAGCGTGTCGACCCGCCGGTGCCCGTAGTGGTGGGTATGGTCGGCAGGCTTGTTCGAAACGCGCAGCCCCGCGAGCACCGCGACATCCGTGACCAGGTCCGACGCGCTGTGCAGCCCGTCGACGAGAATCGCCTGACTGAAGAAGACCAATCCCGCCGCGATCTTCCCCGCCGACAGCAGCGCGTTGACGACCATGCCCAACAGCGTCACGCCCTGCGGCTGAAGAAGACGGCTGGATGTCGGTTCACCCTCGGTCATGTCAGATAGAAGCTGTCAGCTATCGGCTGTCAGCCATCAGCAACGACGGGGTGCCACGGCCTCTTCCCTCTAATCCCAGGCAAGCCATGACGCCCAATCTCCTGCTTCTTCTTCTCTCTGTCTCTCTGTGTCGCTTCCGGCATTTCTTCTTCCCTCTGCGATCTCTGCGCCTGCCTGCCGGTAGGCAGGTCTCTGCGGCCCATCCCTCCGTGATTGCGACCTACTGGGCGGCCGCGCACATGTCCTTGAAGCGTAACACGTGGTCGACTGGGGTATTATAGGACACGCACCCGCAGCCCCACACGAAGTTCGGCATGCCCGCCGCCTTGGCGGCCAGCTTGTCGATGGCGTCCTGCAGCACCGGCCACTCGCCGCGCTCGATCACTTTCGGGTCGACGCAGCCGCGGACGATCATCGGGCGGTCGGCGATCTTCGACGTGATGAAGTCGAAGTCGGTGTTGAAGTCCGCGACGACCAGCGACGTGCCCACGTCGATGAACTGGTCGATCAGCAGCGCTGTGTCGCCGCCCATGATGACGGCCGGCGGGGGCGTGGTGAACTCGGCGCGAATCGCGTCGATGACCCGCTTGTTGTAGGGCACGACGAACGTCTCGAAGATGTCCGGCGCGATCAGCGGCAGCGTCGCCCAGGATTCATACAGGTACACGCCTGCGCCCTGCCGCGACAGGTGCAGCGCTTGATCGAGCGACAATTCTGCTGTCTTATCGAGCAGCGCGTGGACCGCCTCAGGCGCATCCAGCATGTCCACGATCAGATTCTCGAACCCCCGCAGCTCAACGGCCTGCGAGAACGGTCCGCCCATGCAGCCGTAGACCCATACGTCGTCGCCGATCGCCTCGACAACCCGCCGCGTCGCGTCGACGATCAGGTCCAGGCGGTTCGCGTCCCCGCGCGGAGGCAGCGTGAGGGCGTCCGCGTTGAGTTCCGGCTGATCCGCCAGCGGGTGCGTCGTCACGCCGGGGATCGAGCTGCCTTCCCCGTCCGACAGCACGCACCCGAGGGCTTCGGCCTCGATGTTGTACAGGTCGATGCCCACCGTCACGAGGTCGTGATCGTACCGGGCGTAACCCTCCAGCGCCGCGGCGGCCATCCGCTCGGCATCGCGGCTGGCCGGACCGGGGCTGAGGTCCAGCAGGCGCGGGCCGTGCTCGTAGATGGACGGGATGAACGGGAACCGGTCCGGCCGCCGCCCGGCCAGGATGGCGTTCATGCGGTCGATGCTCTTCACGTCAACTCCTCCCCAACAGGGCCAGCATCACGAGCACGCAGCCGATGCAGATCGCCAGCGTGATCAGGAAGCCCACCCAGGACTGCCGCGAAGGCTTGACCAGAAACAGCCCGCCGACCGTGCAGAGGCGCTGGCTCTTCGGCACGACCTCGTCGAGGGGCAGGTCGAGCTTCTCTTCCTGCCCGATGGGCACGTAGATCTTCTTGAAGAACGTCTCGATCCGCTCGGCGCCGGGGGGTCTGGACAGCAGGCTGCCCAGCACGCCGAAGATCACGCCGGCGGCCATGAAGCCGCCGTAGGTCATCGCCCGCGGCACGTCGGGGATCGCCCGGCTGGCGACGAGGACGGCCATCGCGGCGATGGTGCCGCAGAATACGCCCGTCTGGTTCATCCGCCGCCAGAGAATCCCCAGCGCCGTCGAGATGCCCACGGCGGCGAGCACGTTGAAGTAGAGAATGATCGACTTGACCAGATCATTCCGCATGAGAACCGCGAAGACGACCGACACGGCGATCACGCCGACGCCGACGAGGCGCGTGAAGCGGACGAGCTGCGCCTCGCTCGCCTGCGGGTTGACGTACGGACGGTAGATGCTCTGCGTGAACAGCCCCGCCACCGTGACCTGCACGGCGTCGCCGGAGGACATGCTGGCCGCCATCACGCACGCGAGCATCACGCCCTGCAGCAGCGGCGGCAACAGGGCGCGGATGGAGTCGCCGAAGGCCGCGTCGGGGCTGGTGGCCTGCCCCTGACTGACGAGGTGCGCCAGCCAGCACAGCGCCAGCAAACTCCAGCCGATCGTGCAGATGCGCTTGAGCATGTTCCCGCCGACGAAGCCCATCCGCCCCTCCCATTCGGTCCGCCCCGCGGCGGTGACGCTCATCAGGTGCGGCAGCGCCAGCGCCGTCAGCGGCGCGTTGACGCACAACAGGATCACGATCAGCAGGCTGAACTCGGCCGGATTGAACAGGCTCAGGTAGTCAGCCTTCTTCGCTCCGTTCAGCAGCTTGACCGCCTGCCGCTGCGAATCGCCCCCGCTACGCCACAGCGTCAGGATCTTGCGGATATTCCCCGCGGGCTCATACCCCTTGGCGGCATCGAGTGTCTTCAGCATGCCCTCCGTGTCCCCCGCGGCGTATTGCGCGCGAGCCCGCTTATAGGCGTCATTCACGGACTTGGACGCGCCGGCGAGAGACTCCCGCATGCCGCTGACGCCGCCGACACCGATCAGGTTCAGCGCCGGGGGAATCGCGATGAACGACAGCAGGATGATCATGAGCCCCTGGACCATGTCGGTCCGCACGGCCGCGACGATGCCGCCCCAATACCCGTACAGAACGAACACGACCGTCGTCACCCCCAGGATGCCGAAGTACCACGCTTCCGCATCGGGCGCGCCCGCCTTGCCCATCATGCCCAGCACCGTCCTGGTGGTCGCCAGCAGCACGCCGCCGAAGAAGATCATCATCCCCAGCCCGGCCAC
>CAZEJA010000216.1:0-5918 GCA_964512215.1 uncultured Planctomycetaceae bacterium | reverse complement strand
GTCGAGTTCTTCCCGGACGGTATCCCGCAGACGGGCGACGTCCAGGGGCTTGGTCATCAGCTCTACGGGGCGACACCGCGAGGCCTTCGTCAGCGTGTCCGCGTCGCGGTAGCCGGTGATCACCACCGCGGGGACCTCGTCCTTCGCGGCCGAGCGTATGCGGTCGATCACCTCCAGCCCGTCGCAGTCGCCCAGGTTCAGATCGGTCACGAGCAGGTCCGGCTGCCGCGTGCGGGCCAGATCGATGGCTTCCTTGCCGCTGGAGGCCGACGTGATTTCCATGCCCTCGGCGCTGAGCGCATCGACCAGCAGTTCGCGCAGTTCGGGTTCATCGTCGACGACGAGTACCTGTGCCACCTCTTGCCCTGCCATGCCAACGTCCTCTCGTTTCACTTATCCACCGGCCCGGGGGAGTCGGACGCGAACGGTCGTGCCCTCGCCGACGCGCGACTCGATCCAGATTCGGCCTCCGTTGTTCTCCACGTATCGTTTCGCTCGCGGCAGGCCCAGCCCGTGGCGCCGCCCGGCGGCCTGGCTGGAGTAGAACGGGGTGAAGACCTGCTCGGCCGTCTCCCGATCCATGCCCGGCCCGTCGTCGGCCACGCTCAACAGCACCGCCTCGGCGCCTTCCGTCGACGCGCACGACAGGCGAATGCTCGGCGCCGCTGCCGCCGCGTTGGCGGCGTTCTCGATCAACTCGTCGATCACACCGCGAATCTGAGCCCGGTCCGCCCGAACGAACGGAACCCCGGGCTCTGTCTCTATATCGACGTGCGCCGCCGCCGCTTGAGGATGCTCCGAGGCGGAAAATGCCTCGCCCGCCTCCCGCAGCAGTTCCCCGCCGTCAAAGTCCGTCACGTCCGGCTCGGGCGGGGCGGCGAACTCCATCAACTCCGTGATGATGTCGCTGATCCGCTGAGACTGCTCGGCGATCAGGCCCCACGTCTTCTTCTGCTTGTCGTCCTCGGCCCGCTGCTGCATCAACTGCGCCCGCCCGGACACGACCGCCAGCGGCGTGTTCAATTCGTGCGCCGCCCCGGCGGCCATCTCCCCCACCGCCGCCAGCGTCTTCGCCTCGGCCAGCGCATCCTGCGCCGCGGCCAGTGCCTGCGACTTGCCCGCCAACTGCTCGCCCAGTTCCATCGCCCGGCTGCGCCCCTGCACCATCGCCAGCGCCATCGCCAGCACGTCGGCCAGCGCCTCGAACACGTCGTCGTCCGCCTCGCCGGATTCGTGACGTGCTGTCGGGTAGAACACGCCCCCCACCCAGCGGCCCGCGCAGATCAGCGGCCAATGGAAATGCGTCGAGATGTCCACCCACTCCGCGAGGTCTTCGGGGTCGGCCAGGAGCTGCACCAGGATCTCGCGGGCCGGCGCTTCGACCGCGGCGGCCGGCGCCGACGCCAACTCCTCGTTCGCTTCGAAGGTCTGCAGCGACGGGCGCTGCGACCCGTCCGCTGACGCGGCCAGGAGGTCTTCGCTCCCTGTCGGCGTGCCGTAGGCGACGATCGGCTCGGCGGACGACGCGACACACCCCAGCGCCGCGGCCGTCATCTCCGCGATCCGCGCCACCGCCTCGGCGGCCGTGCCGTCCGGCGCCGACGCATCGCTGAACTCGCGCACCAGGCGGAACGCGCGGGCCCGGCCTTCGTGGGCCTGCTCGCGACGCCGCAATTGCTCGATCACTTCCCCCAGTTCCGCGTTGGCTGCCGCCAGGGCGGCCGTCTCGTCCCCCGCCTGTCCGCCGCCCGGCAACCCCAGCAGATCACAGCACGGCTCGACCGTTCCGCCCAGTCCGTCCGCGACCTGCTGCACCACGTCGGGCGGAACGCCCAGCGATTCGGCGATCTCCGCACTGGAACTCGCCGGCGCGTCACAGCCCGCAAACCCGATGCCCTTCTCGCACGCGATCGCCTTGGCCAGCGCCACCAGCGCCACCAGCATCCGGTCCGGCAGCGAGGCGGGGATGGCGTCGACGTTTTGGCCGCACAGCCAGATCGTCGATTCCACAGCCGCCGGAAGCTGCCAGTGCTGCGCCACGCGGCGCCCGACGACGGCGTGGTCCGTTCCGATGATATCCCGCTCGAGCTGCGTCAACTGTCCCTGCCGCGCCTCGACGCCTTCCAGCGCCCGGCGGAAGCTCTTGGGCATCGCCTGATCCAGCACGAGCATGCCCACGTCGTGCAGCAGCCCGCACACGAAGGCCGTCTCGGGATCTTCCCGGTGCCCGGTCTGCTCGGCGAGCATCTCGGCCGCACACGCCACGGCGATGCTGTGTTTCCAGAATCCCTCCCGGTCGAGCCCGCCGTCGGTGACCGACAGCACCGGCGCGGACAGGACGGTCGAGGTCAGCCACTCGGCGGGACGGTCGGCGGCGACCTGCGTTACGGTGCCCGCCGAACCGGGCGACGCGGCGTTCGCCTGCGAGAGGATTCGCACGGTCAGGGATACGTCGCACCGGACCAGTCGCACGAGGTCCGTCTGCGCGGTTCGCCCGGCCCGCCCGGTTTCGCCCCTCGCGCGGGCCGACAGCTCCGCGAGGCGCCCGATCACGCCCGGGAACGTCGGCAGCGGCGCCAGGTCGCGCACGAGCAGATCGAGCTGCTGCGCGCTGAGCTTGCCTCGGGCTGCGTCGGGATGTCCGCTCCGGTCGGTCACGGTCGTTCGCTCCCCGGGTCGCTCAGGACTTGGCGAGCGCCAGCATCCGCTCAACGACCTGCCCGATGTTGAACGGCTTCTTGATGAACTCGTCCGCGCCGGCGGCCATCAGCGTGTCCACATCCGCGGGGTTGATGACGCCCGAGATGATCAGGATCTTGATGCCCTGCAGGTCCGGGTTCTCCCGAATGGTCTTGCAGACCACGTTGCCGTTGATGTCCGGCAACATGTAGTCGAGGATGACGATGTCCGGGCTGAACTGCTGCGTCTGGACGCCCGCGTCATAGCCCGTCTGGGCCGTGGCGACCTCGAACCGCCCGTCGGCGGACAGCACGTCGACGAACAGCTCGACGATCTCCGCGTCGTCGTCGACAACCAGCACGCGGATCTTGTCGTTGCCCAGCCCGTCCATGGGGATGTTGTGCTCGGTCATGAACTTGACCAGGGCGTCGCGGGGGATCCGCCGGAACTTGCTGCCCGGCACGCGAAACCCCTGGAGCTGTCCGTTGTCGAAACAGCGGATGATGGTCTGCTGAGAAAGCCGCGTGACGTCCGCGGCCTCACCGGTCGTGTATACAGCTTTCTGTCGCACGATACACTCTCCTGCGGTCTCGCATCTGCGGGAATCGGCCATCGATCTACTGCTAGATCGTCCGCAAATGGCCTCAACTTAAGTTCCCCAGACGCTACACTTTATCAATCCTCCTTATTTTAACGCCCAAGGACGTGTCCAGACCATTGAAATCCCCTGAATCTGCGCAAAACAAAGCAGGCACGGATCCTTCCATGCCTGCATTGTTCACTTCCCGAACGAATTCCGGCTAAGAGCCGGGCAACAGCTCATCCATGAGCCTGTTGATAGCCACGTCGAGCCGCTCGGCGGTCTCGTAGGTACCTGCCTCGATCTCGGAGCGAACCTGGGCAACCAAGCCCGCCCGAACGTCCGGCACTTCCCGGACCTTTGCCGCCAACTTCGCCGCGGTGGAGATCTCCACCGTGTCGAAGGTAGCTTCCGCCTCGGGCATGGCCCGGGTCGGTGTGACGCCGCCGGTGGGTTCAATGCCTCCCGCAGCGCCGGTCGGCTGAATTCCATGAACGTTCGTCATGTCCGCCTCATTGATCCGTCCGCGTGTACTTCCGCGGACACCCGGGCGCGAGCCCGTGCGGGCCGGCTCATCCGTGAACTGCGGCCCGAAGTACATCCTTGCCGCTCGCGCCCCTTCCGTGTCTGCCTCTCGGACCCGCCGCCCGTATTCCGTTACCGGCAGGCCCGCATGCATCCTTGCATGTTTACTATCGAGGATATCGGCCGACTCATAAGCAGTCCTTGAAAGAATCTGACGATTCCATATTCACATAAAATTAGTTTTTGCAGCATGTTACGACGATTCTTTCCCGAAGGGCGTAGAAAACATCCTCGGCAGCGGAGGCTGAATCTTGACCCATAGACTGCATCTTCCCCATCTTAACACGTGTGCAGACAACGCCGCCGCCGGCGGCGCGTCGGAAGATCTCTACGAACTCTGCGCGAGGTGGATTGCGAGCACCGTCACATCCGCGGGGGTGATGCCGCTGACCCGCAGGGCCTGGCCCAATGAGCGCGGGCGGATGGCCGCGAGTTTCTCCTTCGCTTCCGCCCGAAGGTGCGAGACGGCCTCGTAGTCGATGCCCTCCGGAATCCGTCGGCCGTCCAGTTCCTGCATCTGCCCGAGCGCCCGCTGCTCCTTCTCCAGATAGCCGGCGTAGCGGAGATCGACGATCAGCGACGCTACGCCGCCGGGGTCTTCCGCGTGCAGCAACCGGAGTGTCTCCGCCGACTCGACGGGCAGCGCGGCAACGACGCCCTCCCACGTCGCGTCCTGCCTGCGGAACTGCTCGGCCGCCGCCTTGCCGTCCAGGCGGATCTCTCGGAGGGCCTCCCCGATGCCCGTCACAACGCGGCGACGGGTCTCGTACCGTCGCCAACGCTCCTCGTCGACCAGCCCCACGCGCCGGCCGATCTCGGTCAGCCGCCGGTCGGCGTTGTCGGCCCGCAGGCGGAGGCGGTATTCAGCGCGACTCGTGAACATCCGGTACGGCTCGCTGACGCCCTTGGTGACCAGGTCGTCGATCATCACGCCGATGTACGCCTCGTCGCGCCGCAGCACGAGCGGGTCGCGTCCGTCCAGCATCAGCGCCGCATTGACCCCCGCGATCAGCCCCTGGGCGGCGGCTTCCTCGTAGCCGGTCGTCCCGTTGACCTGCCCGGCCAGCAGCAGCCCCCCCGCCGCCTTCGTCTCGAGCGTCGCGTGCAGTTGCGTCGGCGGGGCGTAGTCGTACTCGATCGCGTACCCGTACTGCAGAATCTCCGCGTGCTCCAGCCCCGCGATGCCGCTCACCATCGCGTCCTGCACGTCGGCCGGCAGCGACGTGCTGATGCCGTTGCAGTAGACCCAGTTGGTGTCGCGCCCCTCGGGCTCAAGGAAGACCTGGTGGCTGTCCTTGCCGGCGAAGCGGTCGATCTTCGTCTCGATGGACGGGCAGTACCGCGGCCCGGTGGATTCGATCTGCCCGGTGAACATCGGCGCCCGGTAGAAGTTCTCGCGGATGACGCGGTGGACCTCGGGCGTGGTCGACGTGATCCAGCAGGGAATCTGCTCGACGTCGAGGGTGTCGTGGAGGAACGAAAACGGCGCGGGTTGCTCGTCGCCATCCTGGCGCCGACAGCGGTCGGTGTCGATGCTGTCGGCCGCCAGGCGCGGGCAGGTGCCGGTCTTGAGTCGCGCCAGCGTCAGCCCGCATCGTCGCAGTGACTCGCTCAACGCCCCCGCGGCGGGCTCACCGTACCGCCCTCCCGCCCACGTCTTCTCCCCCAGATGCATCTCGCCGTTCAGGAACGTCCCCGCGGTTACGATGACGGCGCCACAACGGATGTCATATGGCTTGTCCGTTTCGCGAACGCGGACTCCGACGCAGCGCCCCTCCTCGACCAGCACATCCGTCGCTTCCGCTTCGAGAATGGTCAGATTCTCCTGGGCGGCGAGGGCGTTCTGCACCCATTGCGCATAGGCGTGTCGATCGGACTGACATCGCGGTCCCCAGACGGCCGGGCCCTTCGAGCGGTTCAACATCCGGAACTGAATGCCCGTCGCATCCGCAGCCAGCCCCATCAGCCCGCCCAGCGCGTCGATCTCGCGGACGATCTGCCCCTTTCCGACGCCCCCGATCGCCGGATTGCACGACATCCGCGCAATGGCGCCCGCCTCCAGCGTCACCAGCAC
>CAZEJA010000215.1:0-5951 GCA_964512215.1 uncultured Planctomycetaceae bacterium | reverse complement strand
CAAACGAGGCCTCATTATATATGAACTGTGGTTTTCATCCGGGAAATCCGGGTCGGGAGCTGCACCGACTCCAGCGGATACAGGTCGAACCACTTCTTCGGCGCGTACAGCGGCACGTGCGGACGGAAGAACCCGACGGCCAGAAAGAAGGGCTGCTTGCCCGCCTTCGCTGCGGGGGCGAGCTTCGTGGAAAGCTGCTCGATCGCCCAGTCGGCAGTCTTCGTGTCGGGCATCTGGTCGTCACGCTCGGGGAACGCCCCCCAGTCCCAGAGCTTGTGACCCGTCTTGTAGTTGATCTTCTGCTTCGGCAGCGGCCCGAAGCCGCCGAACCGTCCGCCGTACGACTGGAACGCCCCCGCGACCGGCCCGTGGAAGAGCTTGCCCACCCCGGCCGTCGCGTAGCCGTTGGCGGCGAAATGCTGCGGCAGCGTGACGGCTTCTTTCCACTTCTGCGTCTTCGTGTGCGTGGGCTGGAGGAAGTAGATGCCCGTCGTCGACGGCAGCTTGCCGAGCATCAGGCTCACGCGGGAGGGGTTACAGATCGGCGCCTGACAGTGGGCGTTGTCGAACACCACGCCGCGCTTCGCGAGGCGGTCGATGTGCGGCGTCTTCGTCTGCGGATGCCCGCCCAGACAACCGACCCAGTCGTTCAGATCGTCAATCGCGATGAACAGGACGTTGGGCTTGTCCTGCGTCGCCTTGGCGAAGCAGGATCGTCCCGCCGCCACCGTCGTAACGCCCATCGCCGCCAGCATCTCCCGTCGCGTCAGTCCATGTTGGGTCATTCGCGCTTCTCCTTGCTTGTGCGTCTGTACATGATGTCCGCATCGCCGTCCCGCCCGCAAGGCGCAATTGCGGACGGGTGCAGGTGCGCGGGTGCCGTGGATTGCCGCGCAGCGGCAACCACGCTGCTTCCATTGGCGGAACGTGGTTGTCCCCAGGGGACAGCCCACGGCACCCACCCACGGGCTTTCCGGGCGGGATTGACAGGGGGTTTCGAGCGGGTATGCTTCTACGTTCTGCATTCAAGGAAACTGAGGAGCCCGCGATGAGGATTCTGTACCTGGACATCGACACGCTGCGCCCGGATCACCTGGGCTGTTACGGGTATCACCGCAACACCTCGCCGAACCTGGACCGCATCGCCGAACAGGGCGTGCGCTTCGACTCGTGCTACGTCTCCGACGCCCCCTGCCTGCCCAGCCGGGCGGGCATGTTCACGGGACAGTTCGGCATTCACAACGGCGCCGTCGGACACGGCGGGACGTGCGCCGACGTTCGCCTCATGGGGCGCGAGCGCGGCTTCAACATGCAGGGGCAGCGCCCGGGCTTCATCCAGTGCCTCCGCCGCCAGGGCCTCTACCCCGTCTCGTTCAGCCCGTTCGCGGAGCGCCACTCGGCCTGGTGGTTCTACGCGGGGTGGCGCGAGATGACCAACACCGGGCGGTTCGGCGGCGAACGGGCCGACGAGATCGTGCCCCTCGCGCTCGACTGGATCGAGCGGAACGCCGAGAAGGACGACTGGATGCTGCACGTCAACATCTGGGACCCGCACACGCCCTACCGCGCGCCGGAGGAGTTCGGCAATCCGTTTGAGGACGAGCCCATCGAGGACTGGTACACCGAAGAGCTTCGCCGGCAGCAGTGGGACAGCTTCGGCCCGGGCACGCCGCAGGAGCCGGCCGGGGGAATGGGCAAGTTCCCCGGCAACGACCGCGAACCCGCCCAGGTGGCTTCGATGGCCGACTACAAGAAGTGGATCGACGGGTACGACTGCGGCGTGGCCTACGCGGACCTGTGGTGCGGGAAGGTGCTGGACGCCCTGGCGGACAAGGGCGTGCTGGACGACACGATCGTGATCATCACGTCGGACCACGGCGAGACGCTGGGCGAGCTGGGCGTGATCGGCGATCACCAGACCGCGGACCACATCGTGTCGCGCGTGCCGATGATCGTCCGCTATCCGGGCCTGCCCGGGGGGCGCGTGGACGACGGGCTGCACAACCAGGTCGACATCGCCGCGACACTCGTCGAGCTGCTCGGCGGGTCCGTGCCGGACTTCTGGGACGGGCGGAGCTTCGCCGACGCCTTCCGCGCGGGCACCACGTCCGGCCGCCCCTATGTCGTCTTCAGCCAGATGGCCTGGTCGTGTCAGCGGGGGGTCCGCTGGGGCGACAATCTGCTGGTCCGCAGCTTCCACACGGGCATGAAGAACTACCGCGAGAAGATGCTCTTCAACCTGGCCGACGACCCGCACGAGCTGACTAACCTGGCGGACGAGAACCCCGAACTGGTTGATCGGGGCCTGTCGCTGCTGGAGCAGTGGACCACGGAGATGATGGCCTCCAGCGACTCACAGGTCGATCCGCTGTGGACGGTGCTGGCCGAGGGAGGCCCGTTTCACACCCGCGACGGCCAATGCACGCACTACCTGCAGCGCCTGCGCGAGACCGGGCGAGCACACCACGCCGAATTCCTGGAAGCGCACCCGAACGGGCTCGCATGAGCCCGGTCGGGAATGTCGAATGCTGAATGCCGAATGTCGAAACAACTTCCAGTGTCGAATGAGGAAGCCCGTCTTTCGCGACCGAGCCGCTCCTTCGACATTCGTTTATTCGTCATTCATTTGACATTCCACATTCGACATTCAGCATTCCCGCCCCTCCTCCCTGTGACGCACAAGATTTCCCCGGAAATGCGCTTCACGCCAAGGTAGACTATGCCTTCACGCACCCGGCGCCAGGCCCCGGCGTGTGCCGGGCTCCGCGCGTGGGTGAGCGCCAAACGGAGACCCATTCATGGCCAAGAACGCCGAAGCGGATCCTCCCGCCCCGCAGTCGCCTCCCGTCTCGAGTACATCCGGGGACGCCGACATCGAAGCCGTCGCCGCACTCAACGCCGCCTACAAGAAGATGACCGAGCAGCTCGGGCGCGTCATCGTCGGGCAGGACAAGGTTATCGAGCAGGTGCTGGTGGCGATGTTCTGTCGCGGGCACGCCCTGCTGGTCGGCGTGCCGGGGCTGGCCAAGACGCTGCTCGTCTCGACCGTCTCGGACGTGCTGCATCTGAGCTTCAAGCGGATTCAGTTCACGCCCGATCTGATGCCCTCCGACATCACGGGTACGGACGTGCTGGAAGAGGACCACACCACAGGCAAGCGCGTGTTCCGGTTCGTCCACGGGCCGCTGTTCGCCAACATGATCCTCGCGGATGAGATCAACCGCACGCCGCCCAAGACGCAGGCCGCCCTGCTCGAAGCCATGCAGGAGCACATGGTGACCGTCGGCGAGCAGACGTATCACCTGCCCGAACCGTTCTTCGTGCTGGCGACCCAGAACCCCATCGAGCAGGAAGGCACCTACCCGCTTCCGGAAGCCCAGCTCGACCGCTTCATGTTCCACATCGTGGTCGACTACCCGGACGCCGACGAGGAGCTGGCCATCATGAAGCAGGTGACCGGCACGTACGAGGCCGAACTCGAGACGACGCTCAGCGGTGAGGACATCCTGAGCCTGCAGCAGATCGTCCGGCGCGTGCCCGTCGCGGATCACGTGTTCGAGTACGCGCGGGCGCTGGCCCGGGCGACCCGGCCGGCCAGCAACGAAGCGCCGGACTTCATCAACGAACTGGTCAACTGGGGCGCCGGGCCGCGGGCGAGTATCTACCTGATCCTGGCCGCAAAGGCCCGGGCGATCCTCCACGGGCGCTACCACGCGACGACCGAGGACGTTCGCGAGATGGCCCTGCCCGTGCTGCGCCACCGCGTGCTGACCACCTTCAACGCCGAGGCCGCCGGCATCACGTCGGACGAGGTCGTCCTCCGGTTGCTCGCGGAGATCCGCCCGCCAATGGAAGAAGCCCTCGCCTGAGCCCGCCCGGACCGAAAGGATCGCCCCCATGCAGATCGGTGTCGTCGCCAATCCCGCGGAGTTCACGCAGGTGGTCGAGGGGCTCGACTACGTGGAGACGACGGTCACGCCGTCCCTGGCGCCGCTGGAGGACGAGTCCGTCTTCGCCGCGAAGCTCGAAGCCGCCAAGGCCTGCCCCCTGCCCGTGCCCGCAGCGAACTGCTTCATCCCGGGCAGCATCAAGAGCACAGGCCCGGACGTGGACGTCGCGGCGCTCGATGCGTATGTGGCGACAGTCATGAGCCGGGCGGAACGCTTCGGCCTGAAGTACATCGTGTATGGCTCGGGAGGCTCCCGTCGCGTGCCGGAAGGCTTCGACCACGACAAGGCAGCCGACCAGATCGTCGACCACCTGAAGCGGTGGGGCCCGATCGCCGCCGACCACGGCGTCACCATCGCCCTCGAGCCGCTCAACGCCGAGGAGTGCAACATCGTCACCACCGTCAGCGAGGGCGCCGAACTCGTCCGCCGGGCCGACCACCCCGCCGTCCGCCTGTTGGCCGACACGTACCACATGGCCAAGGATGGGGAGCCGGCCGATGCAATCCGCGCCGCGGGCGACCTCATCGTTCACACCCACTGCGGCGAAGGCGACGGCCGTGGACCCATCGGCACGAAAGGCGAAGACCATCGTCCGTTCTTCCGGGCCCTCAAAGACATCGGCTTCGAGGGCATGATCTCCATCGAAGTGAAATGGCAGGACAGAGACGCGCAGCTCCCCGGCGCGGTCGCGGAGTTGCGACGACAGATAGACGAAGCAGCCACTAGCCAATAGCCACAAGCCACAAGGCAGCGGCAACAGCGGAGGGACGGAGAGGAATGATGGCTGGGAGTCGTATGAATTGGATATGGAGATACCGGAACTCGAAGAGAAGGGACAGGACGTGACCTGACGCCGCAGCCGTTCGCCGTTGCCGTTTCCTGGTGGCTAGTGGCTAGTGGCTTCCCTCGCCATGCTCGACGACCGACACCAACCCGACTACATGCGACTCCTCGATCCCGAGGCGCTGGCGAAAGTCCATCGACTCGAGCTGATCGCTCGGGGCGTCGTCGAGGGGTTCGTCTCCGGCAAGCACAAGAGCCCGTACAAGGGCTTCTCCGTGGAGTTCGCCGAGCATCGGCAGTACGTGCCCGGCGACGACCTGCGGGACTTGGACTGGCGGGTATACGGCAAGTCCGACCGGTATTACGTCAAGCAGTACATCGAGGAGACGAACCTGCGGGCGACGATCCTCGTGGATGCGTCGGGCTCGATGAAGTACGTGGGCAACCAGGCCGCCAGGCACAACGGCGAGCGCCTCAGCAAGTTCCAGTACGCCCAGTACCTGGCCGCCTCGCTGGCGCACCTGATGATCCACCAGCAGGACGCCGTCGGGCTGGTGACGTTCGACACGCAGTTGCGGCGCTACATCCCCGCCCGCAGCCGCAACAGCCACCTCCGCGTGCTGCTGGATGAACTCAGCAACACCGCCCCGGGCGAGGAAACCTCCCTGGCGCCGATCTTCCACGACGTCGCCGAGCGGATCAACCGTCGCGGGCTGGTCGTGATCATCTCAGACCTGTTCGACGAACTCGACCCGCTGCTGCAGGCGCTGCACCATTTCCGCTACCGCAAGCACGAAGTGCTGCTGCTGCACGTGGTGGCGGAGGAGGAGTTGACCTTCCCGTTCGACCAGTGGAGCGTCTTCAAGGACCTCGAAGTGAGCAGTCGGCACGTGCAGCTCGACCCGCGGGCCGTCCGGGCCGAATACCTCGACCGCGTCCGCAAGCACATCCGCCGCCTGGAGATGGGCTGCGGCCAGATGGGCGTCGACTACGTGCCGATGGTCACGCACCAGGACTTCGACGTGGCGCTGGCGCAGTATCTCGCGCATCGGCGAGGGGGTGCGCGATGACGGCAACGGGCAACGGGCAACAGGCAACGGGGAACAACAACGGCGACGCCGGACAGCGGGTAACCGCAACCGGGGGGACAGGGGAACTGGTATGAGTGAGATACGGAGCTATCGCGACTTGAAGGTGTGGCAGAAGGGGCGGGAGATC
>CAZEJA010000214.1:3724-5953 GCA_964512215.1 uncultured Planctomycetaceae bacterium | reverse complement strand
CGATCTCGCGGGGCGGCAAGAGCGTGGACCTTCGCGTCGGACTGATCAAGCCCGCCGGCGCGGGTCCGTTCCCCGTGGTCATCAAGAACGACCGGGCACTGTTCGATCGGCCCACCGACAGGAAGGCGCTGAAGTCCTTCCCTCCCGAGCAGGCCGCCATCCGCGAAGCGGTCGGCCGCGGATACATCATCTGCAAGTACATCCGCACCGACCTGGCCGCCGACGCGCCGGGCAAGCGGTCGAAGGGCATCTTCCCGCTGTACGCGGAGTACGACTGGGGCGCGATCGCCGCCTGGGCGTGGGGATACCAGATCGTCATCGACGCCCTGAAACCGATGGGCTTCGTGGACATGGACAAGATCGTCGTCACCGGGCACTCGCGCGGCGGGAAGACCGCCCTGTGCGGGGCGATCTACGATGAACGGATCGCGATCGCCGCGCCGAACTCCTCGGGCACCGGGGGCACGGGCAGCCTGCGGTACTTCGAGAAGGGCCAGCGCCCCCAGACGATCGCGGTGCACATAGGCAAACACGATCACTGGTGGACGCCCCGGTTCCTGACCTTCGCCAACCGCGAGACGAAGCTGCCCTTCGACGCCCATTTCGCGAAGGCCCTGATCGCCCCGCGCGGGCTCGTCAACCCGCACGGGCTGGGCGACTACTGGGCCAACCCCTACGGAACGCAACTGACCCACGACGCCGCCAAGGTCGTCTACGACTGGCTGGGCGTCGGCGACCGCATCGGCATCCACTGGCGCCCCGGCGGCCACGCCCAGGGCGAGGAAGACTGGCGGGCCCTGATCGACTTCGCGGAGCGGTACTTCCACAAGAAGAACGTCAAACGGAAGTTCGACGTCTCGGCCTACCCCGACGCCAAGGTTCCCATGACATGGAAAGCCCCATAGAATACGCGGACCCACCGCAGGAGATGCCAGCATGCCCAGACCACGCCCCTTGCCAATCCGCCTTGCACTGCCGCTCGTCTTATGCCTGACCGCCGCGGCCGCGAGCGCCGAAGACCGCCCCGTCCCGGACCGGAAAGGCCCGGCGTGGCCGCAGTTCCACGGGCCGAAGCGGGACAACCTGTCGACGGAAACCGGGCTGCTTGCGAAGTGGCCCGAGGGCGGCCCGAAGCGATTGTGGACCGCCAAGGGGCTCGGGCACGGGTACTCCAGCCTGGCGATCGCGGACGGGCGGATCTTCACGGCCGGCAACAGCGGCGGGAAGACACTGGTGACCGCGATGGACACGCAGGGCAAGACGCTGTGGCAGGAGCCCAACGGCAAGGCGTGGACGGGTCCGTACCCCGGCACGCGCGGCACGCCGACGATCGACGGTGATCGCGTGTACCACGAGAGCCCGGTCGGCGAGGTCGCCTGCTTCGAGGCGAAGACGGGCAAGAAGCTCTGGCGCATCAACATCCTGGAGCAGTTCCGCAGCAAGACGGCGCGGTGGGCGCTGGCCGAGTCCGTGCTGATCGACGGCGACCGCTTGATCTGCTGCCCGGGCGGACCGGTCGCCAGCGTCGTCGCGCTCGACAAGCGCACGGGCAAAGTCGTCTGGAAGGCGCCGAGTTCCGGTCACCTGGCCGGCTATGCATCGCCGATCCTCGTCGAGCACAAGGGCATCCGCCTGATCATCACGCTGACCGCCAAGTCGATGATCGGCGTGGACGCCGACACGGGCAAGCTCCTGTGGAACGTCAGGCATGTCTCCTACGCCGACGAGAACGTGCACATGCCGATCTTCCACGAAGGATCCATCTACGTCAGCACGATCGCAGCCGGCACGGTCCGGTGGGACGTCCAGGTAACCGACGGGAAGGTCGCGGTCCGGGAGATATGGCGATCGAAGCAGATGGACAACCATCACGGCGGGGTCGCGCTGGTGGACGGGTACCTGTACGGATCCAGTTGCGTCTACAACCGGCGGAAGTGGATCTGCCTGGATGCCAAGGACGGGCGGCGCATGTACGTCGCCGACGGCGTGGGCAAGGGGTCGCTGACGGTCGCCGAAGGGATGCTCTACATCTTCTCCGAGCGCGGCGCGATGGGGCTCGTCCGGGCGAACCCCAAGCGGCACGAGGTGGTCAGCCGCTTCCGGATTCCCGCCGGCGGCAAGGAGATGAGCTGGGCCCACCCGGTCATCTGTGACGGGCGCCTGTACCTCCGCCACGGCGAGTTCCTGTACGCTTACGGCATCAAGTCCAAGACCCCGTAGTGCGGCGCC
>CAZEJA010000214.1:0-3714 GCA_964512215.1 uncultured Planctomycetaceae bacterium | reverse complement strand
CATCCCCAACCACAACGCGTTCCTCTGCGCATCCCTCGCCACGCCCATGTGAGGGATGACGGGTGCCACCTTCAAGCGGAGTCCCGACGAGGTCGGGACGGAGCTTGTGGGTGCTCTGTGGATTCAGGCCCGCACCCACAAGCTCCCTTGGGGACCTTGAAGGTGGCACCCGAGATTCCGTATGTATCAGTCCGTCTTCTCCCGGACCAGGAACAGGGCGTCCTTCGGGCCCAGCGTCACCGTTGCGCCGATACGCTTGCCATCGTTGACCTCGGTGTCCTGGCGCAATGAGCCGCGCAGGCGGCGGAAGGTCTGACCCGGGAACCGTTTCGCCACGTCGAACGTGTATGGATGCGGTGCGGGATTGGCCAGGACCACGCCATTGGCGAACTCCCGGTACATCACATCCGCCGCCGCGTGGGCGGTGATGCGGGAGATCCACACCGGCTCGGTTCCTTCGATGCGGAACTCCAGGTCGACGCTGCCGGATGCAACGTGGGTGTAGTAGAAGCCCGACTCGAAGTCCTCGGTCCCCACCCACGTCATGAAGCTGCGGTACGGCGTCAACGCACCGATGTGTCCGCTCAGAATCCGCACGTCGCCCCACTTGGCCTGGTCGGTGGTGGCATTGTCCTTCGGTCCGCAGTCCGCGATGAACTTCAGCCGCACCGTCTTGCCCGCCCACTTCGCCAGCGAAACACCATGCTGCGTCCACTCGTGGGCCTTCTGCGATGTCTCGAAGATCCGCTCGAACGTGCCGACCTTGCCGCCAGCCAGTTCCGCGACGTCGACGGCGAACGTCACGCCGTCGCTCCGCTCGGGCGACTTCTCGCCCATGCCCAGATCGAAGCGCAGCGACCCGTCCGGCGGGATGGTCCTGTCGACCGTCCAGAACGTATAGCCGACCTTCCCGTTCCTGAACGGGGGGTGCACGCTGTACCCCATCCGGGCCTCGCCGCCCACGACGATCCCCGAACTCCACGCGACGCTCGCGCCGGCCTCCCGGTCAATCTCCTCTTCCGCCTGTCCGCGCAGGCACATCCCCGCCGCCGGTCTCTGGACGGCCGTCAGAACGTCTCCCGACCCCGCGCCCACGTACATCCGACGCGGCACTTCGGGGGGCATGCCCTTGGCGGTCTGCCCCCGGGCGACGAGCGAGACGAACAGATCCGCCCCCTCACACGGAACCCCCGCCAGGCGGAACGTCATGGTGCTCGCGGCCTTGTCCGTGCCGACGATCTTCAGCCGTCCGCGATCCAGCGAGACCTTCGCGTCCACGCCGCTGACTCGCGCAAGGAGGCGCGCCGTCGAGGGCAGAACGTTCCTCGTCTCTCTGGCGGCACGCACAGCCGGTCCCTTGGGACGCCCCAACCAGCCGAGCTTGTTCTCCCTGCCCATCCGCAGTTCGTCCCAGATGCCGATCATCTCACCGGGCTCCGGGCGTGGCGTGAAGGCGTAGCAGATCGCGGAGTTCGTGAACACCCCGCCCGCAAAGACCAGGCGGTGCGTGCTGAAGGGGACCTTCGGGCGGATGCGCGTCCCGGGCGCGTCGCCCGCCTGGGTGAACTTGTGATTAATGTAGTTGAACTTCGGCTCGCGGGCGTGGGCGTCCCAGTAGAAGTGCCGGTTCAGCCCGCCCGACCAGTCGCGGATTTCATGATCGGACAGTGCCGGCCAGCCTTCGCTTTCCAGTCCGTTGAGAATTCCGAACACTCGCTGGTTGCGCGGGCTGTGCCCGTCGGCCATGATCAGGCGGTCCTCGCCGAAGCGCTTCCGCAAGGCGCGGCAGAACTCGACAACGCCCGCGCCGTAGACGTTCCGCCCGTTCACGACGCCCCGGTCGGGCTTGCCGTCGGCGTCGACGTCCGGCCCGCGCCGCCCCCCGCCGCCGCCTACCGTATGATGCAGCACGTCGAACTCGAGGCCGTCGTACGCCGCCAGCCGCCCGCCCGGGAGGAACAGCTCGCACAGATCGTCGACCAGCACGTCGCTGCACGTCCGCCCCGCCTTGTCGCGCGGACACGTCAGCGCGTAGTTGTAGTACCACATGATGTTGTTCTTGCTGCCCCAGGGGCCTTCCGTGACATGGGCGGCGGCATAAGCGCCCTTCGGGAACGCCCGCGGCTTGGTGTCGTAGCAACCGCGTCGTACGCGGATCGTTCCCGCCGCGTGATCGACCGAGATCAACTGCACCTGCTCGCTGCGATGCCAGTCGGGGCGCCCGTTGTCGTCCACTTCGCACAGGCCGATGTCCTCGTTGCTCGCGCGGTACCGCCCCATGCCCGTCAGGAACAGCTTCGAGTTCGACACTCGGATGTCGGTTTCCCCCGCCTCGGCGGGGACGGGCGCAAGGATTGTCGCGCCCGTGTAGTAGATCCAGTGCCCCGCGAAGAACTTCCCGCCGGCGTCGCGCGGGTCGCGAGCATTGCCGTTGTAGTGCAGCAGGACGATCTGGTCGGGATGGGCCTTCTTGAACCGCGTGAAGAAGTCGATGTTCCGCTTCGAACGCCCGAGGACCTCCTCCTCCAGCGTCTTGCCCATGATCCCCATCAGGCGGTTGAACGTAGCGTCCCACCGCTGATAGGGAACCCGCGGGTTGGCGGCCAGCCCTTCGGACGACCGGAAGAAGAACGCCCGGGGATGGATATCCTGCATGGCCGGACGCGTCTCTGGTTGCCCCGCAGCCGCCCCGCATCCGCCCACCGCAAGCACCAGAATCGCCACCCGCACTCTCGACATCGTCAGGCTCCTTCTGAACGGCGCCGCGCCGTCGAGCCCACACTCTAGTGCCCCCGGGTGTCGTCCGCAACGTCCTGCCCATCGGCTCCGGAATCCGCGACAGACACCCTCCCGCTTCGCTCGATTCCCGGCGCGGTTCCGAAGGCGCGTCCAGAATGCGAAAAGGGCCGATCCTTCGGACCGGCCCTTTCCGCATCGGGGCGGTGGGATTGCTCCTGCGCCGCTTACCGCCCTGGCTGCGCTTCGCTCCGCCGGGGCGCCGCGGTTTGAAGGAATCCCTCGCCAATGCCGCTTCGCGTCCTTCGTCCGGCTTCGCCGTACGGCCGACATGCAAGACGGGCTGATCCTCACGGACCAGCCCGTCTTGCACGTCGGGGCGGTGGGATTTGAACCCACGACCTCTTGACCCCCAGTCAAGCACGCTATCCAAGCTGCGCCACGCCCCGGGGTGTCTCGTACTGCGTGCCGGAAGCTCGGGGAGCTTCCAGGTCGGCCATTGTGCCTCAAACGGGGCGTCGATGTCAAGCTCCATGGGGCATTTGACCCGCCGTCCCTGCCTCTCTCGCCGCATCCATTTGCTGAACGGGGATTGCATCCGCCGGGGATTCGGGTAGGCTTAGGGGCGTTGGACACCGGTCGCGGAAAGGGCGCGGGTTGATTGAGTTCACGTGCAGGAACTGCGGAACGGCCTACAGCGTCCCCAGCAACATTGCAGGACGCTCGGGCACGTGCACGAAGTGCGGCGCGGCGTTCCAGATTCCGATGAAATCTCAGCCGCCCGGCGAGCCCCCGGCGCCCCAGCCACCCTCGGCCGCCGACGCACTGGCCGCCGCGGCGTCGCAGACACCCGCTCCCCCGCCGACTGCAACGCAACCCGCCCGTGACGACCTGCCTATCGCCCCCGCCGCCCCTCGCCGCACCGGCCTGTGGATCCTGCTCGCCCTCGCGGTCCTGCTCGTCGCCGGGATCGGCGTC
>CAZEJA010000213.1:0-5963 GCA_964512215.1 uncultured Planctomycetaceae bacterium | reverse complement strand
CGTCGAGCGACGCGTCCAGCCCTACTACTACGACGACTACTATCACCACGGGTACTATGGGCCCGGGTACTACGGGCACGGATATCCCGGACACTACGGGGGCTACCGGACGATCATCTTCCTGCACAACGAAGCCGAAGTCGCCGTCGAGGTGGACCTGGTTCGCACCAGCGACGGGAACGTCCTCTACACGACGCGCCGGCCGATCCACGCCTACATCGCGTCCGACGGCTCGCCGCCGAAACTGACGCAGTACGGGTGCCTCGCCCACGCGACGGACTCCGTCGTCGCCGACCTGGTCAGCCGCATGGCCCTGGTGCGGCGGGTGATCAAGGTCAAGAAAGATGAAACGCTGCGGACGGCCCTCGGCGACGTCGGCGGCGTGTGGCAGTGGGAAGACAAGTTCCCCGCTTCATCCGACCGGATGCTCATCGTCGTCTCCCTGCCGGAAGTCTGCGATCGCAACACGTTCCGCCTGACCGTCGCCCGCACGGGCAAGGACCGCCCCGTCCTCGCCGAGGAAGAGTTCACCTGGACGCTGGGCGCCGCGACGCGCAGCTTCCCCTTCTCCCCCCGGCAGCTCGCCGCCCAAGGCGGGATCGGCAAGTACGTCATCACCTTCCACGCCGACGGCCGAAAGATCTTCGATCGGAAGTTCAAAATCGTCAAAGGCAGCGAGTAGGGGAGCAAAATGGGGACTGTCCCGCCGTTCGGGACTGTCCCCTTCTTGCGGAACACCTGGGAGAATGGGGACGGTCCCCCGTCCGGAACGGTCCCCATTCTCCTTCGCCGGGGCGGCAGCCGACACCAGATGTCAACGAACTCCTCTCCATCTGCGCTCATCCCTGCTGAAGACAGGCCTATGAGCAACTGCCTCCGCTCTGCGTGGCGTCCATTGCGCAGAAAACAGGGACCGTCCCAAACGACGGGACAGTCCCTGTTTTCTGCGGCCCGCCCCTACACTCTTCGCGCGTATCGCTTGGGGTCGATGTCGAGGTGCTTGACCTTGTAGCGGAGGATTCGGCCGGTGGTCTTGAGGTCGCGGGCGGCGGCGGCCATGTTGCCGGCCGACCGCTTCAGGGCGTCGACGATGATGTCGCGCTCGAACAGGTCGACCTGATCGGCGAGCGACCCCTCGCCGATCGTGTCCGACGCCTCGGACGTCTGCAGCGTGGGCGGCAGGTGATGGCCGTGGATCACGCCGTCGGTGCTCAGCAGGACCGCCCGCTCGATGGAGTTCTCCAGTTCCCGCACGTTGCCCGGCCAGTGGTAGGCGACCATCATGTTGATCGCGGGCGTGCTGATGCGGCGGACATCCTTGCCCATCCGCCGGACGTACCGCTCGACGAAGAAGTCAGCCAGCAGGAGGATGTCGTCCTTCCGCTCGCGCAGGGGCGGCAGGAAGATCGGGAAGACGTTGATGCGGTAGTACAGGTCCTGGCGGAACTCGTCGGTGTCGACGGCCTGCTCGAGGTCGCGGTTGGTCGCCGTGAGGATGCGGACGTTGGCCTTGCGGGTCTGGTTGCTGCCGACCCGCTCGAACTGGCGGTCCTGCAGCACGCGAAGCAGCTTGACCTGCGTGGCCGGGGAGAAGTCGCCGATCTCGTCGAGGAACAGCGTGCCCCCGTCGGCTTCCTCGATGCGTCCCGCGCGGGTCTGGATGGCGCCGGTGAACGCGCCCTTCTCGTGCCCGAACAACTCGCTCTCCAGCAGGCTCTCGCTGAGCGCCGCGCAGTTGACCTTGATGAACGGGCCGTTCGCGCGGGGAGAGGAGTAGTGGATCGCGTGGGCGACCAGCTCCTTGCCCGTGCCCGACTCGCCGCGGATCAGCACCGTCGTGTCGCTGGCGGCGACCTGGTGGATCGCGCTGTAGACCTCCCGCATCGCGCCGGAGTTGCCCACGATGTTCTCGGGGCGGAACTTGTCCTCGAGTTCGCTTCGCAGACGGAGGTTCTCCTGCTCCAGCGCCTCCCGCTCGGCGGCCACCATCCGCCGGGCCTTCACGTCGTTGGCGATCATCCCCGCGACGATGCTCAGCAGGCGCACGTCCTCGTCCAGCGAGGCCGACTCCTCGTACACCCGGTCGGCTGACAATGCTCCTACCGCCTCGTTGCCGATCAGGATCGGCACGCAGATGAAGCTGATCTCGTCGGCCGTCTTCTGGCTGCGCTTGTGGAGCTTGTCGGCGAACTCGGGCTCCTCGGAGACGCGCGGCACGACGGCCGGCTCGCCGCTCTGGACGACCCGTCCGATGACTCCCTCGCCCATGCGGAAGCGGATCTCGCGGAGCTGGCGATCCGACAGATTGTGGGCGACCTCGAACATCACCGCGCTGCGGCCGGGCGACAGCAGCCCGATCGTCCCCCGCGCCATGCCCAGGCGTTCGTCGAGCACGTCGAGCACCTCGGCGAGAACCTGCCGCTGCTGCGCCCCGGCCGCCAGGACGCGGCTGATCGCATACAAAGCCTCCAGCTCATCCACGTGGCGCACCGCGTGACTGAGCGTCTTCGAGACATCGCGCACGTTCTTGTCCATGGCCGAACGACCCTCGCCAAAAGTGTATGCGGGCCTTGCTGTGTGGACAATAGTGTAGCTCGCCAGTCTGTTGATTACAATAATGTAACTTTCCTGGCCGGGCAGCGTACGGAGGGAGTTCCTGCAACTATTTGTGATTTCGGTAGTTACGATCTTCCATCTTCTCTGGCACGGCATGTGCTTTCTTGGAGGCCTTGTGTGGAGAGTCTCCTGGCGGGCAGGACGGACTCGGAGAAGTCAATGGTTGGTGCGCAATCGGAGTGACAAAGAAATGAGAATCAGACACGGTACCATCGCGGTGCTTCTGCTGATGGGTGTTACGATGCTGGCGCAGCCGGCGCTCGGCGCGGACGAGCCGGGCGTCACGAGCGCCCTGACCGAACTCCGGGAGCAGGTGAAGACCCAGGAGATCGGCATGGACACGCTGTGGGTGACGATCGCGGCCATGCTGGTGTTCTTCATGCAGGCCGGCTTCGGTATGGTCGAGGCGGGCTTCATCCGCGCCAAGAACACCTGCAACATCCTGACCAAGAACTTCATCGATTACTGCTCGGCCAGTCTGATGTTCTTCCTGGTCGGCTATGCGTTCATGTTCGGCGAGGGCAACGGGTTCATCGGCCTGAGCGGTTGGGCGCTGGAGGGCGTGGCCGACATCATCCCCGGCACGAACGTGCAGAAGTACGCGTTCTGGTTCTTCCAGGCGGCGTTCTGCGGGGCGGCTGCGACGATCGTCGCCGGCGGGATGGCCGGGCGGATGAAGTTCGTCGCGTACCTGCTCTACACCGTCGTCATCAGCGCCCTGGTCTATCCCATCGTCGGGCACTGGATCTGGGGCGGCGGGTGGCTGGCGGAGATGGGCTTCGGCGACTTCGCCGGGTCCACCGTCGTACACGCCACCGGCGGCGCGGCGGCACTGATCGGCACGATCCTGCTGGGACCGCGGATCGGGCGATTTACCAACGGAACCGTCAAGGCCATCCCCGGGCACAGCCTGCCGCTGGCGTCGCTGGGCGTGTTCATCCTGTGGTTCGGGTGGTTCGGGTTCAACCCGGGCTCGACGGTGGCGGTCGGTGACGGGTCGGGTTTCGCGCTGGTGGCGATCAACACGAACCTGGCCGCCGCGACGGGGGCGATCAGCGCGATGGTCACGATCTGGCTGGTCGGCGGCAAGCCCGATCTGGGCATGACCATGAACGGCTGCCTCGCGGGCCTGGTCGCCATCACGGCCCCGTGTGCGTTCGTCGCTCCCTGGGCGGCCATCGTCATCGGGCTCGTCGGCGGCGTGATTGTCGTGCTCGGCGCGCTGCTGCTGGACCGCTTGCGGATCGACGACCCGGTCGGCGCCTTTCCGGTGCACGGGATGAACGGCATCTGGGGCACGCTGGCGATCGGGATCTTCGCCGTGCCGGAACTGTCGGGCGGCCTGGGCGGTCCGGGTCTGCTCTATGGCGGAGGGGTCAAGCAGCTCGGCGTCCAGGCCCTCGGCGTCGCGTCGGTTGTGGCGTTCGTGATGGTGGCGATGGGGATCGTCTTCTTCGCGATCAAGAAGACGGTCGGGCTGCGCGTGTCCAAGGACGAGGAACTCCGAGGACTGGACATCGGCGAGCACGGGCTGGAAGCCTACGCCGGGTTCCAGATCTTCGTGACGGACTGAAGAAAGGCAGAGAGAGACCATGAGACTGGTGATTGCATACATTCAGCCGGAGAAGCTCAGCGACGTGAAGCAGGCGCTATATGCCGCGGAGATCTTCAAGGTGTCGGTGACCAACGCCCTGGGCTGCGGCCAGCAGAAGGGCTACCACGAGACCTACCGCGGCGTGGACGTGGAGGTGAACCTGCTCAAGAAGGTCCGCCTGGAAGTCGGCGTAAACGAAGACTTCGTCCAGCCGACAATCGACGCGATCGTCAAGGGCGCGCGAACGGGCACGATCGGAGACGGGAAGATCTTCGTGGTCCCGCTGGAGCGGTGTGTCCGCATCCGGACGGGCGAGGAAGGCAACGACGCCATCGGGTGACGATCGTCCGATCGAGAACAGGCGAACACAAAGGAGTATTCGAGATGCGGTTGCGAAGTGCGGGAGTGTGGGTGACGGTTGCGATGGTGAGTGTTTGCGCCGCAGCGGACGAGCGCGAAACGGACAAGCCGTCGGACGCCCCCTGGGCGAAGTCGATCCCGATCGGCTTCCGTATCGACTACACGGTGGTGAGCGACTACGTGTGGCGCGGGATCAACCTGAGCGAGTACAAGGGCGAAGGGCGCGAGAAGATCAACCAGCAGCTCGGCGTGGGCATCTCGTACGACGCCGGAAACCTGGGCACGTTTAGCGGGTCGTTCTGGTTCGAGTGGTACAGCGGGCAGGACAACGCAGCCTTCGGCGGCGGCAAGCACCACCTGCAGGAGGTCGACTACACGCTGTCGTGGAGCTACGAGATTCCCGACACGCCGCTGAGTGTCGAGGTGGGCTGGATCGCGTACCAGTTCCCGTTCCTCAAGGGCGATCCGCAGTGGACGCACGAAGTGTACGTCAGCCTCGGCCTCGACGACGGCGCGCTGCTGCGGCTGCTGGGCTGCAACGTCGACGGGCCCATCCTGAGCCCGACCGTGACGTACTACCACGACCTCGACGACGTGAAGGCCGGTTGGCTGGAGATCGGCGTCAGTCACGAGTTCGCGCTGGCCGAGCTGGGCATGGGCGACGTGCCCATCCTCAAGGATACGACGGTCACGCCGTCGCTCGTGCTGAGCATCGACCACAACTACTACGACAAGCTCGGCGTGGGCAACGCCAACTCGCAGGGCACGCGCCTGGGCAATCTGCTGTACGGGCTGGACGTGACCGTGGACCTCTCCAGCGTCTTCGGCATTCCCGAGCAGTACGGCAGCTTGAGCCTGTCGGGATTCCTGGGCTTCAGTCAGGCGCTCCATGACGACAACCCCGCCGTTCAGGATGAGTTCCATGGCGGGGTGACGATCGGGTACGAATGGTAGCAGTGCGGGGGGCGGTGTGTCCCGGTGGGAAGGTGCGAAACGACAGGACGCGACACGGCAAGCCGTTGGCGCGTCAACCGTTGTTCGGAAATGACGAAAAGGGGGGACTGTGCGACAGATTTGTCGTGAAATGGGTCATATAGTCACAAAATTGTAGCGCAAGGTCGAGCCGGTCTCTGGTGAGATAGATCTGTAAGTCTTGCGTTTGTAGATGATTGGGTTTTTGAGTCGTTCTGGCACGCACCGTGCATAAGGGATGGGTGTAGTTTTCGGTCGGATACGGACTGGGATCGAAGCAGCGGGTAGCGGAGCCGAAAGGTCCGACGAACTGCTTCCTAAGGAACAGGGAACTGAGGAGCTACGATCATGGCGGAAGGGAACGTACGACAAGGGGCGATCGACGCGATCAGCGCAGCCCCGCCGGTCGGCGATCGCCGAT
>CAZEJA010000212.1:0-5970 GCA_964512215.1 uncultured Planctomycetaceae bacterium | reverse complement strand
ATCGGAACCGCGACAAAACCACGCGCCGCCGCTGGCGGGGCAGCACTTTGCAACGCCCCACGCGGCGCAGGTATCCGGGGCGGTCACGAGCGGACGGTTCGGAGGGGGTCGTCAGTCTCGTGCATCCAGTGTTGGAGTTCGGCGCGGAGACGCTCGAGGGTGTCTGCTGCTTCCGGCGTGTCAAGCAGATTCGTCTGCTCGTGGGGGTCGGCGTGGAGGTCGTAGAGTTCGTCGCGGGCGGCGCGGTTCCAGGTGTACTTGTGGCGGCCGTCGGTGATCATGCGCCAGTCGACGCCGCCGTGGAACGTTCCGAGCGGTTTGTGCTCGCTGAACAGGTACGGGCGCGGCGGGAGGGATTCGCCGGTGAAGGCGGGGGTCAGGTCGGCGCCTTCGTACGTGTCGGGCACGTCGAGTCCGGCGGCGGCGAGGATGGTGGACGGGATGTCGATCAGCGAGGCCGGTGCGTCGGTGCGATGCGGGCCGGTGATCCACGGGGCGGAGAAGATCAGCGGTACGCGGAGGGCCTCCTCGTAGGCCTGCATCTTGTGCCACAGCCCGTGGGCCCCCAGCATCTCGCCGTGGTCGCTGCAGTAGACGATCAACGTCTCGTTGCGGACGCCCTCGCGGTCGAGGCAGGCGACGAGCCGCCCGACCTGGTCGTCGATCAGCGTGCAGAAGCCCCAGTAGGCGGCGTAGCTCTGCCGCCACGCGTCCCAGTCGCTGCCGTGGTCGTGGAACAGGTCCCGGTAGAAGTTCCGGTTGCACTCCGGTTCGCCGGGCGTGGGCCCGAAGTTCGGCGGCCGGTCGATGGCGACCGGGTCGTACATGCTGAAGTACGGTTCGGGGATGACGAACGGGGGATGCGGGCCGTTGAAGCCGCAGACGACGAAGAAGGGCTTGTCCGCGGGGCGGCTCTCGATGAAGCGGATGGCGATGTCGGCGATCCACGCGTCGTTCGTGTGGGCGGGGTCGATGTCCTGAACGGCGGCGCGGGGAATCGACATGTGCGGCAGGCGGTCGCAGCGGGTGGCTGGGTCGTTCAGGGGCCAGCCGTCGGGCAGGCCGTTGTCGGCGCACCACTGGACGTACTGGGCATTCCGGTGTCCCCAACACTCGTCGAACCAGTCCTCGATCACGTCGCTGCCGAGGTGCCACTTGCCGGCGTAGGCAGTGTGGTAGCCCGCCTGCCGGAAGCGGTCGGTCAGCAGCGGCGGCTCGGCGAGGGAGTAGTCGTTCAGCAGCATGTCGCCGGCGTCGGCTTCTTTCTCGACGCCTTCGAGGGGCCCGGCTTCCAGGTCCGCCCCGGCGCGGCCGCGGGCCTGGTGGGGATAGAGCCCCGTGAACATCGCCGCCCGAGCGGGCCCGCACAGCGGACAGGGCGTGATCGCCCGGTCGAACGACACGCCGGATTCGACGAGGGCGTCGAGGTGCGGCGTGCGACACGCCGTGCGTCCGGTGAAGCCGAGCGTCTCGGCGCGCTGCTGGTCGCTGATGATCAGGACGACGTTCGGCCGCTCAGTCGCCACGGATCGCTCCCTTCGTGTGCAGCGTGAGCCCCGCGAGGTCCTTGCGGCGCGTAACGGGCAGGAGGCTGACGACGTACCCGACGATGACGGAGACGGGGATGCCCACAAGCGGGTAGACGTACTGATGCGTGGGCGTGAAGTACCGCATGTAGACCAGCGTGCCGATGCCGGCGGCCGCGCCGACGAGGGCGCCGATCCAGTTGCCGCGCTTGGTGAAGATGCCGAGCATGAACACGCCGACGAGCCCGCTGGAGATCAGCGCGAGCATCTTCTGGAACTGCATGAAGAGCGACTCGATGCTCATGGTCGCGAGGCCCAGCGCGATGCCCGTGCCGACCGCCCCGGCGATCACGGTGACGACGCGGGCGACAGTCAGGCAGCGGCGGTCGTCGGCGCCGGGACGGAAGCGCCGGTAGAAGTCGGTGGTCACCGCGGTCGAGATACTGTGCATGCCGCTGTCGAGCGTGGACATCGACGCGGCGAACACCCCCGCAATGACGAGCCCGCAGACACCGGGCGGCATCTTCCGCGCGACGAACAGCGGCAGGACGGCGTCGTTCTTCATGCCCACGGTCAGCAGCCCCGGGTTGTTCTTGAAGAACACGTACAGGCACGTGCCGAACGCGGTCACCAGCAGCCCGTACGGCAGGGACATCGAGCCGTTCAGGATGAGGCTGCGTGCGGCGGCCTTTTCGTTCTTGACGGTCAGATATCGCTGGATGACGGCCTGATCGGTGGTGAACGGTCCGAATTGCAGGGCGAACGTACCGAGCAGGACCGACCACGTCGCGAGGCGCGTGTGGTCCCAGGTCCACTCGAACATGTGGAGCTTGGCGTCGGCGGCGGCGGTTTCGTAGATCGCGACGGGCCCGCCTTCCTGCACGAGGATCATCCCCAGCGCCACGAGCATGCCGCCGACGAGGACGAACAACTGCAGCACGTCGGTCCAGATGACCGCCTCCATGCCGCCCAGCACGGTGTAGACGGTCGCCAGCACACCCATGACGATGATGCAGGTGGGCACGTCGATGCCCGTGACGGCCGACAGGGCCAGGGCGGGCAGGTAGACCACGATCGCCATCCGCACGAGCTGGAAGAAGATGAACGAGACGCTGCCGTACAGGCGGACCGCGACGTTGAAGCGGCGCTCGAGGTACTGGTAGGCGGTCGTGATGTTCAGCCGCCGGAAGAAGGGCAGGTACAGGAAGATGACGATCGGGAAGATCAGCAGCGCCGTCAGCTTGCCCGGAAAGATGACCCAGTTGGTCGAGTAGCTCACCGCGGGCATGCCGAGGAAGCTGATGGCGCTGAGCTGCGTGGCGAAGATGCTCATGCCCGCCGCCCACCAGGGGATTCGCTTGCCCGCGAGGAAGTAGTCGTCCGTGCCCTTCTCGCGTTTGGAGAAGTACCACCCCATGCCGATCAGGGCGACGAGGTATCCGGCGACGACGGCGTAGTTGACGATGCCGAACCCGCCCGCGGGCTCGGCCGCCTCGGCGATCTGGACGACCGGCGTGCGAATGCCCGGTCGCGTCTCGCCGGTGGGGATGACGATCTTCTCGCCGTAGCGCACCGCTGTCGTGGCAACGACGCCGGTCGGCATCGGCTCGACCTCGACCCACCGGTTGACGATCGCGTGATAGCAGCGGATCGTCGTCGGATTGTCCGGGCGCTCGGCGTGCGGGAGCGACGTGATCTGCCCGTTGACGCCGCCGAACAGGAGGATGTCGGAGTGCCCGTAGTCGATCGCGCAGGCGGCCGCCGTCTCGACCGGGATGTCCGCCAGACGTTTCCAGGGATCGCGCCCCAGGGCGGATGCACGGGGATCGAATCGGTATGCGTCCTTTAGGAAGGTCCGCAGGAGCTTGCCCTCGGCGTCGGTCGCGTGGACGACGCCGCCGAAGACATAGAGGAACTTCGGTTTGCTTCCTGACGTCTGGACGGCCGTCGCGGCGTTGAGGCGGGCCGAACCGGGCAGCGGCGCGTGGTCCGTCTTCCACGCCATCTCCTCAAGCGGCTTCGAGACGTCCAGCGACCACAGCGCCGTGGGCACGTTGCTCTTGTCTTCGCTGACGTGCCCGGGCAGGACGAACACCTTGCTGCCGATCCGTTCCGCCGACAGCCGGGCCGTCGGCGACGGCAGCGGCGGATACGCCGTGCGCGTCAGCTTCTCGGCTTCGGCATCCCACGTCAGCAGGGCGACGTCCGCACGGGGCACGTCGCCGTCGCCGCTGCCGCCGATCAGCAGCAGCCCCTCCTTGATCGTCACCGCCTTACCGTACGCGGTGGGCCTGTCGAGCTTGTAGCTCGTGTCCCACGCCTCGGCGCCCTTGGGCAGAATGTAGATCCGATCGTGCCAGACCTTCTTGCCGCACTTCTCCTTGTCCGGCGACCAGGGCTTGTCCGAGAAGTTCGCGCCGCCCGCGACGATCAGCGCACCGTCATGCACCCCCGCAAACGCCCCCGCCATCCCGATCGTATCCGGCAGGTCCGGCAGCACCGCCGGCCCGCCCTCCTGCCCGGCCCACACCAGCACCCGTTCGCCCTCCCCGCCAAGACAGACACCCGCCGAAGCAAGGAGAATCAAGACCGCCAAGACTGTCGTCATACGATGCATGCTGTTTCCCTACTCGCCAATCGCTAATCGCTGTTCGCTTCCCCCGGTTGCCCGTTGCCCGTTGCCTGTTGCCTGACCTGCTGCAGCACCCGCCAACAGTACCACTGCATCCGCGGCAGATGGAACGGACCCTTCCACAGGTTGCCCTTGAGCGGGACCGAGATCCGCCCGTCGCGGTGCAGGTAGCCGAACCACTCGCCGCACTCGCGGTCGGGGAAGTGCCGGTGCGCCCAGTCGTGGATCTGTCCGTGCCACGTCGCGTACTTCTCGTCGCCCGTCAACTGGTACGCCAGCAGCGTTGCGATGATCGCTTCGTTCTGCGGCCACCAGAACTTCATGTCCTGCCAGTACTCCTGCACGGGCAGGTTCTTCACGTCGCGAAAGTAGAGGATGCCGCCGAACTCGTCGTCCCACCCGCGCTGCCACATCCAGTCGAGCATCGTCGCGCCGGTCTCGACGAGTTCTGCGTCGCGGCCGCGGTGTTTCGCCTCGTGCAGAATGAACCACGCCGCCTCGATGGCGTGCCCCGGCGTGAGCATCCGCCCGTCGAAGTGGTCGATCATCTCGCCGTTCGGTCCGACCGTCTCCATGACGGCCTGCTGGGCGGGCTTCATGAAGTCGCGGCGGATCTCGTCGATCGCCCGGTCGATGTGCCCATCCCAGCAGGTGTCGCCCAGCGTCTCGCGCAGGACCTGGGCGGTCGCGATGGCGATCATCAGCGGGCCGATGCCCTTGCCCGGGCGCGTCGCGGGGTCGGTCTTCGGCGGGATCAGGCCCGGCGTGGTCGTGTAGCGGATGAACAGCTCGAACAACTCGCGCGCCTGCGCGGCGGCTTCGTCGTCGCCGGACGCCTTCGCGTAGGCCGCCAGCGCGATGGCTGCGAACGACTCGGTGAACACGTACCGTCGCTTCCGCACGGGTCGCCCCTCGCGCGTGACGTGGAAGAACATCCGCCCGTCGGAATCGAAGCCGTGCTTGCGGATGAAGTCCACGCCGTGGACAGCCAGCTCCAGCCACTCGTCGCGTTTCTCGACCGTGTTGTAGAGCGTCGCGAGCAGCCAGGTGAACCGCCCCTGCTGCCACATCCCCTTATCGGTGTCGATGACCGTCCCGTCCCGGTCGAGCGACATCATGAATCCGCCGTACTGGCGGTCCACGCAGTGCGCTGTCCAGAACGGCAGCACATCGGTCAGCAGCCCGTCGCGGTAGATGCTGATCAGTTCGTCGATGCGTTCGATCTTCATGCCTCGTCTCCGTCTACGATACCGGTGCTATTCCGGATACTTCACCACAGAGACACAGAGAACACAGAGGTCAACACACGGCAGGGATGCGGGCGGTGTTCGAGGGGCGCCGCAGCGGACAGCGTGTGTCTCGTCGCTTTCACAAAGGGCGATCCATACCGTGTTGGTGTGCACGCCGTAGTCCTCTCTGCGTTCTCTGTGTCTCTGTGGTGGTTCGTTTCTTTCGTTACGTCGCCTTCGACCACTCGAAGAAGCCGATCCCTTCGAGGTCGGTGCGGATCTTGTCGCGGGCGCCGTCGGGCAGCGGCTCCATGGGCAGGCGGCAGGGCCCGCAGTCGAGTCCGATCATGCCCATCACACTCTTGAGCGACGTGTGCAGCGGCGCGTGGCGCAGCAGCACGCGGACGAGCTGCACGGACAGGTACTGCAGGCGCCGCGCTTCGGCGAGGTCGCCGGCGTCGAAGGCTTTGATGATCCGCAGGTACAGCGGGGCCGCCACGTTGAAGGTGCTGCCGACCGCGCCGCGCGCCCCGACGGCCACGGCGGAGAGCATCATCTCGTCGCAGCCCCACAGCACGTCGAA
>CAZEJA010000211.1:0-5972 GCA_964512215.1 uncultured Planctomycetaceae bacterium | reverse complement strand
GACCGATGCGACCGCTTCACATGGTCTTGGGCGTAGGGATCGGGCTGGCCGTCGCGGCGGCCGTGCTATCCGTCTCCGACGGCGGCGGGCCCGTCGCGCACGGTCCGGTGCTGAGCGACTGCGACGGGGCCCTCCGTGAGGTGGTGATCCAGTACGTGCCCGACGCAGCGCCCATCGTCACCGACGCCTGCCGCGATTTCCTTGCACAGCTTCCGGACGGCGTGACCGCGTGGATGGTCTGCCCGAACCGCAAGGCCTTCGACGACTTCCGCGGCCGCATCGGGGCGACCGCGTGCACGCTTCGCCCCGTGATCGTTGGGCACCCCATCACAAGCTGGTCGCGCGACCGATGGCTGTGCCTGGGGCCCGGAGACGATGGCGTCTCGAGGCTGCTGAGTCCGCGCGGCGAGATGGGCGCAGGCGTCTGGCCGGCGCGGGAGGGCGATGAGCGAGTCGGCGAGGACATCGCAGCCGCTCTGGGCTCACACGTCGCGGCCGTCCGAAGCGGATTGCTGTTCGACGGGGGAGACTTCGTCGCCGACAGCGACACCGTCTTTGTCACGCCCCGCGTCCTGCGACGGAATCTCCAGAAGACCGTCACGGCGCGCTGGGAGTTGCTCAACCGCCTGCGGAGAATGCTGAGGCGAGAGATCGTTCTGCTCGAAGACGCCCCCGACCACCACGCGGGGATGTTCATGATGCCTGTCGGTGGCAGGACGATGCTGGTTGGTGATCCCGCAGCCGGGCGGCGGCTGACAGAGGACGTGGATGTCCATGCCCTCTGTCCACCGAAGGGGGCGGATTTCTCCGAGGCAACGCAGGCCCGCTTCGACGCGGTCGCTTCGCAGTGTCGCTCGGCCGGCTACCGCGTCGTTCGCATGCCGGTCGTGCCCGGGCGGGACGGACGGACGTTCCTCACGCCCCTGAACGTCATTCTCGACGAGCGCGACGGGCGGCGCACCGTCTACATGCCTGTCTATCAGGGCGCGGACGTCCTCAACGAAGCGGCGGCCGCCGTGTGGGATTCCGTGGGGTATGATGTCCGGAACGTGGACTGCAGCGACGCGTACACGCACTTCGGGTCGCTGCGATGTCTGGTCAACGTGCTGAGACGGGGGGCGTGAGTGAGGACGCCGCTCAAGCGAACAGCGTGCCGCTGGGGGGCGGGGGGACGTAGTCGTTAGCGAGAAAGAACGTGACGGCCTCGTCGGTGGAGCGGAAGACGCGGGTGGCCGTCTCGGTGACGAAGGGGGAGGGCTCTGCGTCGCACTGCCAGATCACGAACACGTCGCGCGTCGCTTCGTGGGCGTGCTGGAGTTCCCGCTCGACGCCGCTGGACAGCCCCGGGCGCCCGTCGGGCAACTGCGGAATCAGCGAGACGATCATGTCCGACTGGTCGATCAGCTTGAAGTCGCGCGCGTAGATCTGCCCGTCGATGTCGGCGACGATGTCCATCAACTCGTGCGTGTCGAGGTGCGCCTTCTCGCCCGGCGGGCCGACGTCGATGGCCCGGTGCCCCTCGCGCGCGGCGTCGACGGCGAGTTGGCAGAGGAATTTCTCCTCGAGGTCGCCCGGGTCGAAGCAGATGAAGTGCTGCTTCATCACGCGCCGGAAGGCGTCGATCTCGGCGAGCACCTCGGGCGAGTCGTCGACGTGCGACATGGGGAAGCTCAGGTACGCCCGCTTGAGATAGGGGCGGAAGATCAGGCGCACCAGCTCCCGCGCGGTCGCATCGTCGGCGCCGCGGGAGGAAATGTAGAAGCACCCGTGCCCGCGGACGATCTGGCTGAGCAGCTCGGTGGCGAGGATCTCCTCCTCGCGCCAGACCATGAGGTCTTTGAGCGTGTGGTCGGTGTGCCCGTCGCGCGTGAGGCGCCAGTGGACGCGGTCGACGTTGTCGACCAGCACGATGTAGAGGTCCGCGTTGAGGCGCTTCATCTGGTCGTAGTCGAACGCGTAGAACAGCCCGTGTCGCCAGCGGAACGTCGCGTGCGTGTTGACCAGGAGGTTCGCCTGTTGGGCGCACGTAGCGAGCACGTCCTTGAACACGCTCCGTCGCAGACTGTTGAGGCGCGACAACGGCAGGTCCAGGATCCGCCCGGGGGCGACGTCGGGCGCCTCGGCGTACATCATCTGTCCGATGTTGCAGACGGACAGATCGAGGCCTTCCTCCGCGGCCAACTCGACGACGCGCGCGAGGAAGGGCTTCTTGTCCAGGCCGACCTGTCCGGTGATGACGACTCGCATGGCGCCACTGTAGCGGGTAGGGGGACAACGGGCAACCCGGGGGAGACGAACTGCCGCTAAGTCGCAAGCGGGTTGCCCGGGTCGATTCTAGTTGCGGATCCGGTCGAGCAGGCGCTTTCGTTTGGTCTCGTCCGTGATCCGGAAGGTGTTTCGCAGGAGTGCGTCCAGTCCCCATCCGCACGGGGGGAGGTCCCCTTCGAGTCCGACCATCGGGTTCGAGATCGACTTCCTTCGCTCCGCGGGGGGGATCATGCCCCGCTGGATCAGGTCGGGGGCGAGTTTCGTGAACGCTTCCACGTCGCGGCGTTCGACGGCGCGGGCATACTCGACCATCAGGCGGAGGCGCTCGATCTGTCCGGTCTGGAACTCCGTCCTGCCGCGCTTGTTCTTCAGGTCGTCGACGGCGTCCGTCAGGAATTCCACAGTCGATCGCTGCAGATCCGCGGGGATGCACGTCCGGTCGAAGGCGACCGCCCGCGTCTCGAATTCGTCGTACACCTTCGCCGCCCTCTCCCACTGCGGGCCGTACAGCGACTGGAGGAAGTCTCGTCCGATGCGTGCCAACGGCTCGCGCCGCCTCCAGAGAAGGCGACTGAGCACGGCGTGGTTCAAGGCGGCCGCGTCGTACCCGACCGGGTCGGCGAACACGCTCATACCCGCCACGCCGAGCTTGTGGAAGTGGCGGACCTCCTCGGCGATCACGCCCCCCAGCGGATGGAGGCGGTAGCTCCGCCCCGGGTCGGCATACCCTCCGTCCACCACCACCTTCCCCTCGAAGTGCTTCACGTATTTCAGCAGCTCCGCGTATGCCCGCGGTCCTGCCTCCTGCCTGCAGCGGTCGACGTCGAAGACGGTGTGAACGCCGCAGCGGTCGGGCAGCGCGAACCAGGCATAGTCCACGTGCCGCCCGCCGGTAAGCGCCTCGACGCGGCGGAAGTCGGGCGCGACGGCTAACGCGTGTCGCGCGGGCATCAGGTAGACCGTGGTCTTGCGCCCGCGGCGCTTCCGGATGCGCTCGGCGATGCGGTTCTGCAGGTAGTACGCCCGGTCCGCGGCCGTGCCGATCTTCCGGCAGACAGCGCAGTCGCACGGCGCGCCTTCCTCCGTGCCAAGCCGGAGCGACCAGTAGTTGACCTCGCCGTAGATCTTGGCCGGGGTGTCGACCATGTGCATGAGGAACTCGCCCATATGGCCGGCGACACACAGCTTCGCGTCCGGAAGAGGCTCGGGGAGCAGGACGTCGGTGATCATTACGTCCAGCCCGCGCTTGCGGGTTTCCAATATCGCATCGCCCGGAGACGAACGTTCCATGGCCGCCCTGGTTCCGATGTCGACGGCGATGATATTCAGGCGCCGCTTGCCGGCGAGGTCCAGCAGCTTGTCGGGCTCGGGGCTCTGGAGGATACGGAGGGGGAAGTCCGGCGACTCCGGAATCTTCAGGGCGGTCCACGTGATGTTGGCGACGGTGCGTTTGCGATCGTGGCGGTCGCCGGGCTGCAGGCCTACCGGGTCGTCCGGCAGCAGCCAGCGGCTGCCGATGCCCTCCAGCAGGGCATAGACGCCGTAGAGCGTCGCCCGCGGCGTGGCGCCCTTGATGACGAGATCCGCCCCGAAGGGCTCGATGACGAACGCGTCGTCGCCTTCGTAGCGGGACTTGACCTTGATGTTCTTGTACTTGCTGCGTCGTGTCTCGCCGATGCTGATAACGGGTCCCGCCCCGGCCGTGCCCTCCATGCGGATGTCCAGGTCCACGTCGGTGATCGTCCGGATGTACCGGCGCAGCTCATCGGCCGCGAACTGCTCGGCCGGGTGCGCGGGGCTGGCGACGACAATTCGGCAGGCTGCTCGCCCGTTGCGGACGATGGTGAACCCCGGCGCCGACGCCGCACAGACCGCCAGCGCGATCGCCCCCGCAATCCATCCCCGTCCTGCGGACATCCCTGGACTCCTATGGTTCCACCCGGACCTGCAGTTGCGTGACGGCCGTCTCGCCCCGACGGTTCGTCCGCGAGACGGTGACCAGGTAGTCTCCGGGTTTGGTATACCGGTGCGTCGTCGCCGCGTATCCGTCCGGGGCATGCGTCTTCGCATTGCCGTCTGATTGCGTCTTCACCGACGGGGACGCATCCCCGAAGTCCCACGTCTCCCGCCCGTCGGTCGGCGCGATGCCGAAGCTCCGCACCTTGAACGTGAGCTCATCGCCCGGCTGGATGCCCTGGGTGGGATGATACGCCGCGTGGATGGCCGGAGGCGTCGCCTTGGGCGACTTCGGGTCGAAGACATGCACGACGGCGAAGTCGCGGCTGGTCCGCCCGTCGGCGTCCCGAACCGTCAGAATCTCGCTGTAGGCGCCGGGCCTGTCGTAAGTCCGCTTGACCGTCCTGCCCTTGCCCGTCGTACCGTTCGTGAAGGTCCACTCGTAGGCGGCGATGTGATCGGCTCCCTTGACGCTCCACGACCGCTCGCCGGAGAGGACCACCTCCTTGCCGACCCACGCCACGCGGTGCGGACGCGCGACGGCCTGAAGCTCCGTGCCGTGCTGCCGGTGATACGCCTGCCACGCGAGCGCGTAGGCTTCGAGCGAGCCGTACTTGCCGTTCGGCTGTCGAGCGTAAACGCCGAAATGCAGATGCGCCCACCCGCCGCTGCCGCCTTCCTTGCCCAATGCGCCGATCCGTTGGCCCATCTTCACACGCGTGCCCAGCCGGACCGACTTGTCGAACGACTTCAGATGGCTGTAGCGGTAGTACCAGCCGCGCGCGTCGCGGATGTAGACCACGTCTCCTCTGGGGTTGACGGGCGCATCGGTCGAGTCCTCTTTGAGGCGCTTCTTGCCGAGGGAGACGACCAGCCCGTCCGTGGCCGCGAGCACGTCGGTCAGGCCCTCGGCGCCGCCGAAGTCCAGGTCGAAGTGGTAGTAGATGCTCTTGCGGGAGGGTGTGTCGCACGCGTTGACGTAGCAGGGGTCGTTGGCCATCTGCGTGTCCGACGCGAACCACCGCTGGCGGACCGGGCAGGTCATCGTGCCCGGCCGGACCCAGGGCGACCCCGTCGGCCAGAGGCGGAGTCGCGCCTCTCCCTCCAATGCCCAGACGTTCCTCTTGTTGCTCGCCTTGAGATACCCTCGAGTCACCGCACAATCGATCTGCACAGATCCCACCATACGAGGCAAGTGGTAGTTCGCCGCGGGCAGCGTGGTCGTCTTCCCGTTGACTTCCACCGTGACCTGCGCTGTGCGAACGGCATTCCGCAACGGGTCCCGCTTCTCCTGCACGTCCAGCAGTTTGACCCGTGCGATCGAACCGTCACAGAGGCGGACGTCCTTCTGCTCGTCCACGTTCAGGTCCACTGTGCGGAGCAGGGGATCGATGGGGTCGGCCGTATCGGCTGCGACCGCCGCGCCGGCGGCCAGGATGCCAACCCCGAGTGCCAGGCTGATGCATGTGTACATGGCCGTTCTCCGAGTTACGGCTGTTCGCCTCAGGTCTTCTTCCTGCGGGACGGTGCCTTGCCCTTGGGGTTGTAGTCCGGGTTGGGGCGGGGAATCTTCGCCCCGGCGGCCTTCAGGTGGGCGACGAGTTTGGCGTTCAGTTCCTTCACCTTCCCGGGCATCTTCTCGGCCAGGTCGGTCTTCTCCGAGAGGTCCTTGGCGAGGTTGTACAGTTCGAACTCCTTGCCGTCGTAGCGCTTCAGCAGCTTCCAGTCGCCTTCGCGGATGATGCTGT
>CAZEJA010000210.1:0-5995 GCA_964512215.1 uncultured Planctomycetaceae bacterium | reverse complement strand
CATGAACGGGCCAGGCCGATTCGAGTTGCCCGCGGGCGACGACCAGACGGTCCTCGGGCGCGCCGCGGAACCGCCAGACCAGCGACCCGTCCGCCTCGCGGAGACAGTAGACCCAACCGTCGCTCGCGCCGAACAGGACCAGGCCATTGTGAATCGTAGGCGGAGAATCGATGCGCCCGCCGGCCGTGTACGACCAGACCGCTGCGCCGTCGGTCACGTTCAGGGCGTGCACCGTGTGGGCATCGATCGTTGCGACGAACAGCTTCCCGCGGGCGACAACCGGACTCGACAGACGACCGCCGATCTTCGCCTGCCACGCCCGCCTCAGCTTGCTCGGCACACGGGCCGCGGTTCGGCCGCTTCGCCCCTTGTCATGTCGAAAGGTCGGCCAGTCGCCCGGATCGTCGCCGGCCGCTTGATTCGCGACCTTCCCGTAGGCGGGACCTCTCTCGAAACCCGTCCGCCCGCTCTCGGCCCGCGCCGTCGACGGCTTGCTCCGCGATGACGCGAATGCCTGCGTGCCGCGCACCATCGTCTTGATATTGCAGGCGCACGAGTGCGGCGGCGCGTACAGCAGTCCGTTGGCGGGCATGACGCCGTACTGGCAGGTGCCGCGCACCCAGTGGTTCGGGTTGATCTTGCCCGAGGCGACGTCGATGAACTCCGTTCCCGATCGGGCGGACAGGATGAACCGGCTGGTGGCCTTCGACCGGTAGCAGCGATGATGGGCCAGCGTGGGATAGGCCCACGCCTTCTCGGTGTCGATGACCTTCTCGACCTCCCCGGTTCTCGCGTTCAGTCCCTTCCCGAAATCGGCACTGCCTCGACTGCGGGTGTAGCCCCGCCAGACCAGGTTGTTGATCACGAAGATGTCGGGGGGCGAGTTGAACCCCAGCGTGCTCGGACAGCTCCACAGGGCCTTGCCGTCGGCGAGCGAGAACGCCGACAGCCGTTTGAAGTCGGCTACGTACGCCCTGCCGTCCACAGCCACCAGCGTGGGCGACGCCCACTGCCACATCGGGTTCCCCTGAGCGGCCAGGCTCGCGCGATGGGCGACCTTCCATCGCTCCTTGCCCGATCTCACGCTCAAGCAGACCAGGTGCTCTCGCGTCTGGTACAGCAGACAATCGCCCGACACCACGAGCGGAAGCAGCGTGTCGATGGGGACGGGCTTCCGCCAGGCGATCTCTCCGGTCCGGGGGTTCGCCGCCATGACGACTCGGCGGGCGGACGGTTTGCCTCCGCGACGCGTATGGATATCCACCTGGCTCCCGCCGGCCAGCACGATCAGGCGCTCGCCGGTGTGGATGATCTGCCGCGCGTGCTCCGAGCCCTTGCAGGTGACCAGTGTCTTCCCGGTCGCCGCGTCCAAAGCTGTCACCGGCTTGCCCGTCCCCAGGGACACGTATACGCGATCGTCCACCGCAACGAGGCGGAACGGCAAGTCGGGCGGGCCCGACCGGAACCCGTGCAGGTGGTCGGCCCATCGATCGATCTTCCGCTTCCACAGGATCACACCGTTGAAGGCATCCCGCGCCACCAGGCTCCATCGGGCCGGCATGCGGATATCGGCGGTCAGCCCCTCGTCGATGATGCAGAAGAGACGGCCCCTCGCCGAGACCATCGCGCTGACGCTTGCCAACTGCTCATGACTGCGAGCGTATTTCGGATCGCCGATCCACTGCACGTGGGTCGGCAGCCCGGCCCGCGTGTCCCGGGCGACGGCATTGTTATCCGGCCCGTGCAGGTAGTGGGTCCACTCGTCAATCTCCTCGGGCCACGGCTTGGTCGTCTTCGTCCAGGTCCCGCCCGACTTGACGCAGGCCACGCCGCGCGGCGCCAGCACGCGCATGACCTCTCGCATGGAAATGCCCCCGAGGTCCTCGGCGACGAGGCAATTGACCAGGTTATCCGTATACGGGAGATAACCCTTGTTCCACTGCTGGACCGACCCCCTGCCGTAGAGGCCCTGCTTCCGGATATGCTCGCGGGCCTTGGCGATTTCGGCCGCATCGCTGCAGAGCCCGTGAACGACAAAGCTGTCATGGGCAAGGAGATTGGTCATGAACGGGCCGCTGCCCGGCCCCACGTGGACGACCAGCCCGCCCTGGATGCCCGAGCCTGTCACCAGGTCCCCTGCCGGCTGGCCGGAAGCGATCGTGGGGAAGGAGAGAAGAACGAACGTCAAGGCGATTCTCATGGTCGCGATTCCTCAAGAGGCCGGTTGCTCAGACTGCAGTATAGCAGACCGCTGCCCGCGTTCTACGAACGGGCCGCGAGGATCAGGTCGGTGATCTGAGCGATCCGGTCGGGGTCCTGCGTGTCGGCGGCCCAGAGATCCGCCAGGACCCCTTCGAGCGACTCACCGGGCCTGTCCTCCCGGATCAACTCCGCTGCGATGCGGGCCGCGTTGGCGAAGCGGTGCGGGGTGATGCCGGCTTCGAGAACGATGCGCATCGTGCCAATCAGGCGGTCGTCCCAGCCGAGCTTGCGGCGCGGATCGCGTGTGACCCGCGCGACGGCATCGCGCAGGTACGGGTTGACCATGCGGGCGAGCAGATCGTCGGCATAGGCGCCGAAGCCGTCCGGCGTGAACAGGTCGTCCACCCCGCCGCGACGGGCAATCAGGGCCGCGCCGGATTCGTCCAGGAAGGCCTCCCGCGCGACGCCCATCAGCTCGGCATCGCCCGCGACGTCGGACATCAGGTGGTGCCCCCTGTCCCGCGCGAGGAAGCCGAGCAGCACGTGGACGGCGTTGTGCCCGTAGAGCTTGGCCTCCTCGAACGGCAGGAGGTCGGCCTTCTCCTCGAAAACGTCAATGCCCGGGCGGAAGCCCGCCAGGTCCGTCCGCGTGACGAGGATGCGGTTGAAAGCCTCCACGAGTATCGCCCGGTCCAGCCCCGGTGTGACCGGCGCGAGCCCCAGTTCCTCGATGTCCGCGGGATCGGTCACGACGCGGCTCATCTTGCCGATGACCGTGTTGAGGAACTGGACGGGTCGGCCGGAGTCTGCCAGATGTCGGCGAACGGCTTCTTCCAGCAGCTCCGCCGCACGGTTGTGGTTCTCCGCGGCGTAGACGACGGTAGCCGGGGGGCCGGTAGCCAGCAGGCCGATGGCGATCAGGGAGGCGATGGAGGGCTTGCCGCGTTCGTAGCTTTCGACGGACGGCAGAGCCGTCACGATCTCGGTGGATTGCGCCATCGCCTCTCGCAGCGCCGTCAGGTCGGCGTCGACGCGGGGGTTGAGCAGTTCGACGCCGTCAATGGTCCGCGTCTCCACGCCGGAGGGGTGGGCGACGTTCAGTGCATAGCGGCTACCGTTGGCGCGGACGGCGGCGACGAGGGCGGCGTCGATCTCGGCGATGACGATGCGGTCGAAGCGGCCGCCGGCGACGGCCTCGGCGGCGAAGAGGCCGGCCTGAATCGGTCCGAAGCCGAATCCCGTCAGGACGTGCCTCACGCCTGCCCTCCCTGCTCGCGGAGGAACGCGGCCTCCGCCTCGGCGTCCCAACTGTCGACGTCCTTCAGCGGTGTCGGCGGGATGTGCGGATAGAGAATCGCCCGCCCGTCGATCGTGCGGTCCTCGATGCGGTGCAGCACGTCGACGGCGTTATCGAGCGAGCCGACGGCGGCGACGTAGTTGCCCGGATCGATCTGCCCGTCGGCCATCGCCTGCAGCGCACCGGCGACGTCGCTGGGGTCGCCCCCGCTCGAGCCGACCACGCGGATCTCCCGGTAGTGCACGGCACGCGCGTCGAGTTGGAGAATATGGTCGCCGGGCTTGAGACCGCCGAACAGGTTCGCCACGCCGTCGAAGGCCAGCAGCCCCAGCGCCCGCTGCTGTTCGGCGTTGACGCTGAGGGCGAGGATGTAGTCATCCGCCCCGCGCCCGTCGCTGGCCTGGTCGATGGTCGCCTCGAGATCGTCCGGCGAAATGCACAGGACGCGACAGTCGCCGGCCTTGGCGGTGAGAATCCGCTCGGCCTCGCGGCGGCGGTCTTCCTTGTAGTCGGCCACGATCACGGCGGCCGGGGCGAATCGCAGGGCGAGTTCCGCGTGCATGCGCCCCATCACGCCGGCGCCGCGGACCACGGTGACGCCCCCGCGTTTCAGTCCCAGCTCCCCCCGCCGCGGCGCGTGCGGACCGTCCTTGACGAGGTGGTAGTGACGCTCCTGCGCGGAGGTCACACAACTGATCGGCTCGGCCATGGAGACGGCGAAGGCGGACAGGTCATCGTCGGGCAGCGGCAGGAGGCACTCAGCCGCGATGACTTCCTCCTGAATGCGGACGTACTGGGCGAGCATGCCGCCCAGCGTGTGCCCGATGGCGCACTTGTCCATGCCCTTCGCGTCGTCGCGGTATCGCTCGCGATGCAGGATCGGCGGAACCGCGACGGCCGGCTGGACCGCAAACCGCTGACCGGGCTGGTAGCGGTCCCGCAGGTCGTCGCCCACTTCCACAAGCGTCACGGCGCCCTCGTCGCCGAGGATAATCGGATGCTGCTCGAGCGGCCAGCCGTTCAGGAACGGATGCTCGGCCCCCTGGGCGATGAGCTTCAGGATACTGGTGCAGACACCGGCAGCGTCGACACGAGCGAGCATCTGCCCGGGCCCGACGTCCGGGACGGGGACCTCGCGGACCGCCAGGTTCTCGAACCCTCGCCCCGACGCGACCAGCGCCATCATCTTCTTCGGACTCTCGCAGTTCTCACCCATGTTTCGGTTCTTCCCGGACGGCGCATGCGCCATGTCATTTCAGCGGGGGCTTCGTCCCTCGGTGACGTATTTCTTGAGCAGCAGCTTCAGTTCCCTCACCACGTCCGGATGCTTCTCGAACAGGGCCGTTGTCCGCGGTGAAGATCCGCACAGCATTGGGCCTGGCCGACGCGTCACGCGTTGCCGCAACGGGAGTTGTTGCAAGCGCGATGGGGGCCAGGCATGAGCATGTCATGAATACCGGCCGAGCCGCCTTGTGCTTACAGTTCCTATTCATGCGTGCGCGGGATCCGCTCCGCGAGGCTACCTGGCAACCAACGTCACGGCCGACTTCGAGTACATGATCGTCAGGCGCGTGCCGTCTGGGGCGGTCACGGTATTACCGGCGTTGGCAAACTTGCCGTCGATCCGTTTGGCAGACAGGACGGTGTAGGTCTTGCCTTCGGATGGTTTGAAGTCCTTGTCGCCCGTTAACTCGAGTTTGCCGGCCAGCGTGGCGTTTCCGCTGACCCGAAGCGAGGTCCGGGCTTTGTTGTCGATCCGCACACGGATGGCCGCGCCCTCGGACTGGTGATAATCGCTCAGGACCAGGAGCGGCCCCCGCAGCGCCACGATGCCGCCGTTGTAGACGATCGCGTCCACGGTACCGGCGCCGTCCAGCATCCCGCCGGTGCGGATATCGACCCAGCGCAGCGACTTGACCGTGCCGCCGTTGAGGGCGAGCCTGCCGCCGCGCGAGACCCGCACCTCGTTGCGCCCGTTCACGGTCACCCCGGCGTCGATCGAAAGGGTCTGGATGGCCCCGGCGTGGGGGTTCTTGCCGCCGACGCCGACGTTCAGCGCGAGCACGTTCAGATCCTTGTCGGCGCGGGCGGTGCTTGACGCGGTTTCGGCGGCTTCAATCCGCGCCACCCAGGACGGCCGCGGCGCGCCGTCGTCTGTCGTGTAGGTGATGCCGGCGTTCGCGTAGACGTAGTCGGACCAGTTTTCCGCGCCGGACGTGCTCTCGCCGTCCTTGCCCGTCCAGTGATGGTATGTGTTGGCAAATCCCTGGGGCTCGGTGACGCGCTCATCCAAGAGGAGGGCGTGCAGTTCCTTAACCAGCTCGGGGTGTTCGGTGGCGACGTTCTTCTTCTCGCCGTGGTCGGCTTCCAGGTCGAAGAGGCTCAGGGCCGGCACCTTAGGCGCCGCGGCCTTCTTGCCCCGTCGCTTCTTGCTGCCGGCAGACTTCCCATCGCTGGTCGATTTGCTGCCGCGAACCAGCTTGTACTTGCCGCGAA
>CAZEJA010000209.1:0-6048 GCA_964512215.1 uncultured Planctomycetaceae bacterium | reverse complement strand
GTTCAGACATCTTCCGTCCTTTCCCGGTCCGCGCCGTCTACAGTCGCCACGGCGGACGCATGGCGTAGGTGAGCAGGCGATTCGCTTCGTCGTCGTTGTCGAAACGCTCCGTGTCGGGGTCCCAGCGGAGCTTCCGCTCCAGCTTCAGTGCGATGCCCCCGATCAGCGACGCCGACGTCGACCGGTGGGCGATCTCGGCCGGCGTGAGGGTGTCCCGCCTCGTCTTGACGCACTCGATGAAGTTCGCCTCGTGGTGATTGCTCTCGTACAGGTGGATCTCGTCGGGGCCGATCGTCGTCTTCAGCAGGCGCCGGTCGCTGGCCTGTATGTTGCCCCGCGTGAAGACCCACCCGTCCGTGCCCTCGAACCGCACGCCGTGGCGGTGCTGGGTCGTGTCGGCCAGGATCACTTTCACACCGTTGGCGTAGGTGTACTCCAGCCGGTACGTCAGCACGGTATCGAACAGCCCGCCGGCGGGAAAGATGCCTCGCCCCTCGACCTCGACAGGCCCGGACCGCTCCATGCCCAGACCCCACTGGGTGATGTCCATGTCGTGGACGCCGTGCCCCGCGACCCAGCCGGCCTTGCTGTAGTCCGAGATGAAGTACCAGCCCTTCGTCCCCTTCGGGAACGGACCGACGCGGTACGGCGTGAACGGCGCCTCGGGCGCCGGGCCCAGCCAGAGATCGTAGTCGAACCCCTCGGGCACGGGCTCGGTCGGCTGGAGGGCCATCTTCGAGCCCGGTGGCGAGCCGACGATCACCTGCTTGATCTCGCCGATCCGCCCGTTGCGGACCAGTTCGCACGCCTGGCGCGTGCCGGCGCGGCTCTTGAGCTGCGTGCCGTGCTGGAAGACGATGCCGTACCGCTCGACCGCGTCAACCAGGGCACGACCTTCCGCGATGGTGTTGCTGAGCGGCTTTTCGCAGTAGACGTCCTTGCCCGCCTTGGCGGCTGCGATGGAGGCCGGCACGTGCCAGTGATCCGGCGTGGCGATGAGGACGGCGTCCACGTCGGACCGCGCGAGCAGGTCGCGGAAGTCGTTGTAGCTGCTGGTCTCGGGGATCTTTGCGGTCGTGGCGGCCTTCGCGCGGCGGTCGGCCTTCACGTCGCAGACGGCCACCACCTGCGCATCGCGGACCGACATGAAGCTCCGCATGCCGCCGCTGCCCTTGCCGCCCGTGCCGATCACGCCGACGGTGATCCGCTCCGACGGCGCAGCCTTAGGGCCCCGCCCCAGCGCGGAAGCGGGAACCACGTACGGCAGCGCGACGGCCGCCGAGGCCTGCGTCAGAAACGCCCGGCGTGAAAGCCCCGCTGTCTTTCCGTTGGACCGTCCCATCTCTACGGCTCCTTCTTCGTGTTGTACGCCTTCCACGCGTCGGCGAGCTGTTCGTCCGTGGCGGCTTTCGAGCGAACCCACAGACGGAATCGCAGCACCAGCGGCTTGTCCGTGGGCAGTGGGTGCTTCTTGCCCTTGGCCGGGAACGTCGGCTGCAGCCAGGCGATCTTCGGATACTCCACCCAGTCGCCGGGATACTCCGGGTTGTCCGCATGCTGGAGAATGCCGATGGCGACGGCCTTCTTCCCGCCCTTGGGTACGCCGACGATCTGCCCCCAACTTCGGCGAGCCATCCTGGCGCCGGCGGGGTCGGTGCGGTGCGTGATCTTCTGCCCCCCGTGCAACGTCGTGCGGAGGTTCAGACCGCCGTAGGCCTTCTGTCCCCGCCGGGCGACGGACACGCCTTTGACCAGCGCCGTGAAGCGGAATTCCAGGTCAATGAATCGGCCGTCGTCTCCGCCCGGATGGACACGGATGATCGCCCGCTCCCGGACGATGGGCTCGACATCGCCCCACTTCCAGATGCTCTCGGCCTCGATGAGGCCCGCCTCGCCGTCGGCTTCGGCGCGAATCAGCTTCGACGGGCGGGCGAAGACGCCCTGCAGGGCGTGCAGGTCGCGCTTCTCGCCCTTGTAGTACACCTCCGGCCACGCCCAGTAGACGCCGCGGTGATGCGGGTGGTCGTCGGGAAAATCCTCCGTCAGAATCTCCCCGCCCAGGCCGTACAGCGGGTGGATGTAGTCGCTGCGGGCCTCGGCGTACTTCCGCCCCTTGACGCGCTCGGGCACGGGGACGGTGGTGAAGTTGTACCGCAGCACCGCCGCGCCGTCCTCGCTGACTTCAACCCGCCCGGTCTGCTTGTCGTGCTGGACCGTGACCGTCGACGCCGGCTTGGCGGGGGTCGTCCAAAACGCCACCACCATCAGTCCCACCCCTCCGACCGCCGCCGCTTTGTACACGTGTTTCATATCTGCCCTTCCGATTCAATCACGCGTAGTATGTCGCATACGTCTCCATCGCGTCCATGACGGCCTTGATATTCTCCAGCGGCGGGCCCGGGTAGACGCCGTGCGTCATCATCAGCCCCCCTTCCGGACTGCCGAGGCGTTCGACTTCCTCGCGGATCAGCGCGTTGATTTCCTTCGGCGTCCCGAAGCGAGTCACGGTCGCCCGGTCCACGTCCAGGTCGACGCAGACCCGCCCGGTGAGGTTCTGCTCGATCCAGTCGATGCCGTTGACGAGGTCCTGACAGTTGACCACCTGCACGCCGCCGTCGATCAGGTCGTCGACCAGCGTGCGAATATCGCCGTCGGAGTGCATGTGCACGATACAGCCGGCCTGGCGGGCGGGGGCCATCAGTCGCTGGTAGGTGGGCTTGATGTACGTGCGGAGGTGATCGGGCGAGACCATGGGCCCGACCTGCATGCCCAGGTCTTCGGCGTAGCCCACGTACTCCGCCCCGGCGTCGACGAAGCGCTGCACGATCGCCAGGTTGAACCGCTCGACCATCCCGATCAGTTCGCGCAGTTTCGGCTCGTCGTCGGCCATGTCGAACATCAGGTTCTCGTACCCGCGCAGGTCGCACAGGAGCATGAACGTGTGCCCGTGAGGCAGGCCCGCCCGGACCAGGCGCCCCGCCGCTCGGGCCTCGGCCATCCGCCGCTCCACCGCAGCCCAGGCAACGGCGAACCGCCCGTCCGTCTGCTCGGGGTCCGGCGGCGTGTAGTCGTCGAAGGCTCCCCAGTCGGCCAGCGGGTGCCCCGTCACCGTCCCCGTGATGCCGTCGTCGGTCGTCTCCCACACGCACCCCCACGGGTCGGTGTAGGGCTCGCCCGCCCGGGCGTTGGGGGCGAAGCCCGGCTCGACCGGCTCGGCCGACGGCGTGAAGCCCGGGAACAGCAGCGGATGCCCCGCCATCAGTTCCTGCAGCGCTTCGGGCGGATAGTGATGCCAGCACGCCGCGTTGATGTGGAACGACATCGGGATATGCTCCGGCCTTTCGAACCGCACCGCCCGAAGTACGTTCTCTCTCGCGTTCACCTGACAACTCCCGGAAGCCCGCGTCCGCTGAGTGCAGAGCAAGTCAGTGCCGGGATTCTACATCCCAATGGTTTCGTCCTGCGTCCAAATACGTATATAATACGAAATTGAACATCCGAGCCTGGATTCCGGTCTGTCACCGGGACGACGAGCCGCGACCGCGAGGGAGCGGGCAGCGGCAGATCGGGCGGAGGCAGGTAGTCCTCGCCCGCGGTCCGTTGGCACCATGCAATCGCACGCACGAGAAGAGACCATGGCAGAGAAGTCACACAGGCAGCAGCATCAAGGGCCCGGGCGAACGGTGATCTCGCTGCGGTCGCTGGGCATTCCGAACCTGATCCGCCTCGGGCGCGAGCAGAGCCTCGAAGCGCGCGACCCCTTGCCCGCCCACCGCCACCGCAGGCCCATGGAGATCTGCTACCTCGCCTCCGGGGAGCAGACGTTCGAGATCGGCGAGCGGACGTTCCGGATGCAGGGAGGCGACGTGCTCGTCAGCCAGCCCGGACAGAAACACAGCACCGGCGCGATGCCCCTGGAGCGGTCCACGCTGTACTGGCTGCTGATCACGCTGGATGCGCCGGACGGGCGGTTCCTCGGGCACGGGCCCGGCGGGCCCATCGAACTTCTCGCGGGGCTGGAGGCCCTGGGCGTGTGCCACTTCCGGGGCGCCCCTTCCCTGCAGCAACACCTCGACCGCGTCTTCGCCGCGTTCTTCCACGGCGGCCCCCTGCGAAGTCTCCGCATCCAGATGCTGGTCACGGAGTTCCTGATCGAGATTCTCGACCTCGCCAACGAGCCCGGCCGCCGGGACCCGTCGCGGGAGATCATCACCGCCCTCGCCTGCGTCCACGACCGGATCCGCGAGCCGATCCTGCTGGAGACGCTGGCCGAGCAGGCGGGCCTGTCGCTGTCCCGCTTCAAGCAGCGGTTCCGACAGGAAGTGGGCATGCCCCCGCGGGAATACGTCCTGCGCCAGAAGGTGGAGGCCGCCCGGGAAATGCTCCGCACGGCGACCACCTCCGTCACGCACGTCGCCCACGACCTGAGCTTCTCATCCAGCCAGTACTTCGCGACCGTCTTCCGCCGCTTCGTGGGCCTCAGCCCGACCGAATTCCGCCGGGGGGTGCAGAGCAGTTGACGGTTGAAACGTCGGAGCCCAGCGAATAGCGATTCGCCATCGGCGACCAGGGAACGGCAGACAGCCCAAAGGGCTGCGAGAGGACAGCCCAGGGCAACGCCCTGGGTACCGATGGCCCCATATACGACCAAGCCCTGAAAGGGCGGAATGGCTGCCGCGGCTGTTCCGCCCTTTCAGGGCTTGGGTCCGGGGGGCGCAATCACCTCCCAGGGCGTTGCCCTGGGCTCTACTATTCCGGCCCTTCAGGCCGAAGAAGAACTCCTCTACTTCCCGCCCGACAGGCAGACGACCGATCCGTTCGCCAGGGAGAGATAGAGCTTCCCGTACGCGGCCGCCATGCCGTCGAAGACCGGCGGCGCGGGCAGCTTGCGCGTCTGAAGCGAACGCCCGTCCTTGCGATCAAGGCTGATCACCCGCCCGCCCTCGGCGCCGCGCCAGCGGGCGAGGGCCTCCACGGTCGGCTCGTTCCGGATCGCAGGCGGGCCGGCGGCGAACAGCGACTCCCCGGTCAAGACCATCGCGTTGACGTACACGTCCGGGTCGTGGCTGGACCACTCGTACTTCACTCGCGTACCGCGAATTGACGCCGCCACCCTCTGACGCAGCTTCGGGTCATCCTCTCTCAGGTGAATCAGCGTCGCCGTCTCAGGCTTCTTCGCGGGGGCGGGAGGCTGCTTGGCCGCCTTCTTCCCCTTGCCGCCCTTACCCTTGCGAGGCTTGCGGGGCGGGGCTGCTTTCCGTTCGAGTTTGTCCGCGGCGTAGATGTGGAACTCCAGCGCCCGCACCCACCGGTGCAGGTGCGGCAGCCGCGAGAAGCCGTACACGCGAGAGTCGTCGAAGACCAGCATCTTCCCGGCCGGGGCGGCCTTCTGGGCGGCGTGGTTGGAACCCGCCCCGCCCGTGTAGGTTCGCCCGTAGATCATGCAGACGCGGTGGAAGCCCGTGTCGTCCAGGAAGCCCGCCGGGGCGAACAGGTGCGCGTCGGGGCCCAACTGCTCGTTGGCGTTGCGGGTGGTTTCCACCGTCGGGCGGCGCCCGTCCAGCGTGAACTTCTGCGATCGCATCCAGATCGCCTTGCCATCGCATGAGAGGATGTCGGGCAGGGCCGTCGGGAGGTTGCGGTCCTTCATCTTGAGTTGGAGGCTCTTGCCGGTCGTCGGGTCCACGTCGTTCAGGACGGTCTCTTTCACGCAGGTCCCGCTTTCGACGTCGAGACAGACCATCCGCATCCCGCCGTCGAGGAACATGTTCCGCCCGGCGACGCAGTAGAGCTTGTCGCCCGTCACCAGAACGCTCCCGTGGACGGGCCAGACCGATTCGATCTGCTCGGCCGCCACGAGCATCCGGTGCGCGGGGGCGGCCCGGTAGCGCCAGACCAACGCTCCGCTGCGGCTGTCGAGGCAGTACACGAATCCGTCGCGACAGCCGAACAGCACGCGACCGCGATGGATCGTGGGGGGCGAGTCCACGCGGGCGCCTGCGACGTAGGTCCACGCCGCCTTGCCGGTCTTCGCGTCCAGCGCGTGGA
>CAZEJA010000208.1:0-6067 GCA_964512215.1 uncultured Planctomycetaceae bacterium | reverse complement strand
CTTGCGTTCCGTGCCCAGCGCGTCGGCGGCGATCATCGCGTCAATCACGTCGTCGGCCGTCACGGTGAACGGGTGGTTATGGCAGAGCGAACCCTCCGAGGCGCAGATGTCGCCGATCGTCTGCAGGCGGTCGCGCCCGACGCCCTCGAGCCCGAGGTCCGCGAACGTCACGGGCAGCCCCACGGCGATCTCGAAATCGACGATCTCGTGCATCTCCTGAACGTCGACGTCCTCGTCCAGGCAGAGTTGGCTGATCACGCCGAAGCCGACCTCGTGGCCGTGCATGAGGTGGTGGCACTCCGGGAAGGACGGCAGGCAGTTGGCGATCATGTGCGCGGTCGCCACGCCGCCGGACTCGAAGCCCAGGCCCGACAGCAGTACGTTGGCTTCGACGATCTTCTCGACCGGGGGTGTCACGACGTGGCGCTCGACGGCGCGTTTTGCTTCCACGCCGTGTTCCATCAGGATGTCGTAGCACAGTTGCGCGATGGCCATGGACGCCATCGTCGCCCCGCCGCCGGCGAGGTTGCCCGCGCGGGTCTTGTAGCACGCGTCGGCCTCCACCCACGTGCCCAGCGCGTCGCCCATGCCCGCCACGAAAGCCGCGACGGGTCCGTTGGCGATCACCTGGGTGTCGACCAGCACGAGATCGGGGTTCACGCCCCAACTCTCGAAGCCCGTGCAGTTGCCGTCCTCGTCATACCAGACGGTATAGGAACTCGTGGGCGAGTCGTTCGATGCGATCGTCGGACAGGTGACGACCTTGGCGCCCGCTTCGGCCGCGGCGGCCTTGGCGGTGTCCAGCGTCTTGCCCCCGCCGACAGCTACCGCGACATCCGCGCCGCTATCGCGGATGATCCCCGCCACGCGGGAGGCCTCGCCCTTGGTCGAGTCGCCCTGGAAGTCGACGTCGACGACTTCCAGACCGGCCTCTTCAATGCTCGCCAGCACTGCCTTGCCGACGATGCCCTTGACTCGCTCGTCCCACAGGATCATCGGCTTGCTGCCGAGCGCCTTGAGATGCTCGCCGAGTTCGCTCAGCACGCCTCGGCCCTGCACGTATTTCCGCGGTGCGATCAGTACGTTTCTCATGTCAGTCCTTCTCCCAGGGATCGCCGGGAAGGCTCATGCCCGCCCGGCGGAACCCAGCAATTCGATTTTCTCGGCGACCAGCGCGGCCAGCTCCTCGCGGATCGGGTCGAAGATCTGCTTCGGCAGCGGATCGGGGCGGTCCTGCCCGGCCGACCGCTTGAGCCCGCGGAACATCGCCTGCCGCTGATCCGCGAACACGTTCAGCTTGCAGATACCCTCGGCTACCGCCTCGCGAATCTGCTCGTCGGGCGTGCCCGATCCGCCGTGCAGCACCAGCGGAACCGTGCTGGCGGCGTTCAACTCGCGCAGCCGCTCGATATTCAATTCCGGCAGTGACCGGTACACGCCGTGGGACGTACCGATCGACACCGCCAGGGCGTCGACGCCCGTCTGCTCGACAAACCGGACGACCTCATCGGCTTCGGTCAGCACCGACTCGACGTGCTGCGTCTCGTCGAGGTCCGCGCCGCCGACGTGCCCGAGTTCGCCTTCCACGTTCACGCCGTGCAGATGGGCAATATCAACGGCCGCCTTCGTCAGCCGCGCGTTCTCCTCGAACGACAGTCGCGACCCGTCGAACATCACGGACGTGAAGCCGCACTCGACGGCCCGCTCGATCAGGCCCAGTTCGCTCGCATGGTCCAGGTGCAGGGCGATCGGCACGTCGTGGTGGTCGGCTACCGCCCGGACCAGCCCGGGCAGGTACGTCCACCCGTTGCCCTCGAGGTCCATCGGCAGGCACATCACCACCACGGGCGACCGCCGCGCCTCGGCGGTCTCCAGCACGCACCGCACCATCACATCCTCGACGCAATCGAAGGCGGGCGCCGCGTACTGATTCGCCCGCGCGTCGGCGAGAATGTCGGCCAGGTGGACGAGCATATCCGCCTTACGCCGCCGGCGTCATCGACTTGCCAACCGCCAGGATGCAGACGCCGACGACAAGGATCGCGATGCCCGCGAGGACCCACGCGATACTCTGACGGCTGGCGCCCTTCCATTCGCCGGTGCGGAAGCCGTGGATGTTGCCCACAATGATCGCAAACGACATGAAGGCCGCATACCCGACCGACCCGCCGAGGCTGCCCAACCTTGTTGCTCCCATCCCGAAGAACAGCACGGCTGCGTCGTGCAGGATCGCCATCACGAGGGCAAGGAGCAGAATCTTCCCGATCCCGGGCTTTGCCAGATGGCCCCAGGTCTTGTTCTTCGTAAGCTGCAGAACGCAGTAGAGGCAGGCGGAGATGGCCCCGCCCCACAGGATGATCGCCGTGAAGGCCCATGACGCGGCCCAGCCGACGTTCTTGTGCGCTTCCGCGGCGTCGTTGATGGGCTTGGCGTAGACGAAGGCGATCGCCCAGCACGCGCACAGCACGCCGGACAGGACGCCGATCAGCACGCCGATACCCATGCGCGGGCTCTTGGACGCCTCGGCGGTCTCTTCCGGGGGCGACTCGGGCTGATCGGACTGGAGGCTCTTCTCTTTGAGGATGGCCGCCCGTCCGCAGACAACCACGCCCACCAGGAGAACGGCGACGCCGGCGAGAATCATCAGGCCGTAATCCTTCAGGAAGGCTTCCGGCTTGGCAATGGCCATCGTGCCCACCGAGCCGGTGATGATCTGGGCGCCGTAGTTCAGCGCGTAGGCCAGCGACAGCCCGATGAAGGCGAACGCCTTGCCCAGCGTCATGGACCCCAGGCCCCAGAGCAGTCCAAAGGCCCCGACGGTCAGGAGCGTCTTCGTGCCCGCATCGGCGTAGACCGCGCCGAGGTCTTTCACGACCAGTGGCGCGAAGACCACGGGCAGAAGGATCGTCACGAAGAAGAAGAACGGGCCCCACAGAACCTCCCAGGGCGTGTCCTTGGGCACGTACTTGCTCGGCAGGCCGAACGACCCGCCGCAGACAGCCCCGATCAGCAGCAGCGCAAACCCGAGAAGCAGGCCTTCCATAGTGCGGCTCCTTTCTCAACGTGCTTCGAAAGCGTGTGTTTCGGCCCGTGCGAGGGGCGGAGATCAATGCATGGCCATCCCGCCGCTGACGTCGACCGTCGCGCCGCTCATGTAGCTGGCGCCCGCGGAGGCCAGGAAGACGGCCACGTTGGCGACTTCCTCCGGCAGCGCGATCCGCTTGATCGGAATGCGGGCGAGATACCGTTCCTTGTTCTTCTCCCACGTCCTGGCGACCATCTCCGTCTTGATCATGCCCGGGGCGATGGCGTTGATATTGATGCCCTTGGCCGACAGTTCGAGCGTCAGGGCCCGCGTCATGGAGATCATCGCGCCCTTGCTGGAGTCGTAGGCGAGATGCCCGGTGGTCGACCCGCGGAAGGCCGCCTGCGAGGCGATGTTGACGATCTTGCCCGGGCGCTCGGCGGCCAGCAGACGCCGCGCCAGCTCCCGGGACGCGACGAACACGCCCGACGCGTTGACGGTGAACGTGTAGTCCCACTCCTCGCGCGTGCACTCGGTCATCGGACCGGTCGGCAGATAGGCGGCGTTGTTGACCAGGATGTCGACCACCCCGAACGCCTCGGTCAGCGCGTCGAACATCGCGACGATGTCGTCTTCGCTCGCCAGGTCGCCCGGAATCGCGATCGCCTCGCCGCCCGCGCTGCGGATGGCCTCGACGACCGCGTTGGCATCGTCCACGAGGTCGATCTTCTCGTTGCGAAGATAGTTCACGCCGACCTTGACGCCCTCGGCGGCGAATGCCAGGCAGATTGCTTTCCCCAGACCGCTCGACCCGCCCGTAACCAGTGCCACTTTCCCGTCCAACTGCAAGTCCATCGTTGTCTCCCAGTAGAAGCTCTCGGGCGCCCGTCGCCCGGCGCTCGGCAAATCGTACCGTCCGCCCCGCGCACCCGCAAGGCCGCAGTTGGGTGCCGTGGTTTGCGAAGCGCGCCACGTGGTCGCGGCCTTGCGGCCGCAGCCCACGGCACCCATTCCGCTCGGCGGAGACAGGAAAACGCCCGGAGGGAATGTTGAACCTTGCGACAGAGCGCCGGTAAGATACATGTTCCGCAGCCCGGTGGACGGGCTGCGTGACAAGCAATACGGACCCCTGATGGAGGCAGTCCCCATGCGACGGATCTCTCACACGCTCTGCATCATTTTAGCCGCCGTGCTGCTGACCCTCTCGACGACGGCGCTCGCCGGACCGGTCACGTCGGTCTCGTCCCTCGCGACGGACAAGGTCCAGGAAGACTTCCCCGCGATGTGCCTCGACGCGACGGGCACGCCGTGGGTGGCCTACGTCGAATGGAAGGGCAAAGCCGACACGCTGAAGATCGCCCGCAAGGTCGGCGGCAGCCTCAGGAGCGTCGGCATCCTGGCCGGACCGAGTGTGATCCACCAGCCCGCCATCGCCTGCGACGGCAAGGGCACGATCTGGGTCATCTGGTCGCAGGTCAACTCCGAGAACGTCATGGACCTGCATGCGCGGAGCATCGTCAAGGGGAGGATTCAGCCGAAGACGATCTCGCTGGCCGGCGCGCCGGGCAACGTCTTCGCCGACGCCGGAACCGACGCGGCCGGGCGCGTGTGGGTGGCGTGGCAGTCCTTCCGCAACGGACATGGCGACATCTACGCGCGCTGCTACGATCCCGCCGTCGGAGACTGGGGCAAGGAAATCCAGGTCACCTCCAACAAGGAAGGCGACTGGGAGCCGCAGATCGCATTCGCCGAGAAGGACACCGCGACCATCGTCTTCGACAGCTCGCGGAACGGCAACTTCGACGTGTACCTCGCGAAGGTAACGCTCGCGGGCAAGGTGACGCTCAAGCAGATCACGAAGACGGACTACTACGAGGCCCGCGCGACCATCGCCGCGGCGCCCGGCGGCAAGGGCTACTGGCTGGCCTGGGAGAAGGGCAAGCAGGGATGGGGCAAGGACACCCGCGGCCATGGGGCGGGCCCCGGCGCATTGGGCAAGGGCCTGAACATGGAGAAGTTCATCAACGTCGCCTACGTCGATGCTGCCACCGGGTCGGTCACGCTCGCGCCGTCGGTGCGTCCCGTCCTCGTGCCGCTGGTGGCTGCGAACAAGCCCGCGGCCAAGCAGCCCGCGAAGAGGCTTGGCGCCAAGAAGCAGCCCGCCGGAAAGAAGCAGCCCGCCAAGAAGCCCCGGCGCAAGAAGGTCGGGGGCCTGCAGGCGGTCAACGTGCCGGAACTCGTCGTCGACAGCAAGGGCCACCCCTGGCTGGCCGCCCGAGTCTGCAACGGCGCGCTCTGGAAGATCGCCCTGGTGAAGTACGACCCGAAGCAGAAGGCCTGGACGAAGGCGACCGTCCTGCCGGACAGTTCCTTCGGGCAGGACCGACACTGCACGACCGCGGGGGATGCCAAGGGCAATCTCTGGCTGGCCTGGCCGTCGGACAAGCGGACGAGCAAACGGGCCCTGTTCAGCGGCGTGTACGTCGCGCAGGTGAACCCGGCCGGCGCGTTGGCGGTGGCGCCGACCCCGGCCGACTCGACCATCGCGACGGCCCCCGCCCCGGTGAAGTACGATCCGCTGTCCTACTATGGCGGCGACACCCCCGAGCGCACGCGGGCCGACCGCCACGTCTGGGAGGTCGGCGGCAAGAAGTACTACCTGTACTTCGGCGACTTCCACCGCCACACCGACGTGTCCAACTGCGCCACGCCGCGCGACGGATGCATCCTGGAGCAGTTCCGCTACGCCTATGACATGGGCAAGCTGGACTTCCTGGGCACGAGCGACCACACCGACGTGGGCAAGCCCTACGACCCCTACGAGTGGTGGTGCAACCAGAAACTCGCGGACGTCTTTCAGACCCCCGGCTTCTTCACCTCGTTCTACGTCTACGAGCGCGAGCAGAAGTGGCCGTGGGGGCATCGCAACGTGATCTTCATCGAGCGGGGCGGGCCGCTCGTCTACTTCAAGCGGGCGCTGTACAAGTCGATGCCCTGGAACAATGTGCTGCCCGTGGGCGCCGGCGGGATCGACTTCACGCC
>CAZEJA010000207.1:0-6104 GCA_964512215.1 uncultured Planctomycetaceae bacterium | reverse complement strand
GGCCAACGCGCCGCTACGGTGGGGGTGGTTATGTTTATGGCCCATCCCATGTCTGGGCCGCTCCCTCACGGTCGCGGCTCTCTCCCCTGCGCCGTCCCTCGATCCCTGCCGTTCCCTATCCTTGCACGCCCGCTCTCGATCTGCTCCAATGCCCGTCCAACGATCGCATCCGCACCTTTCGGAGAGGCGAAACATGGCGTACTACCTGGGCATTGACGTCGGCACGTCGGGGACGAAGGTACTGATCATGACGGCGCGGGCGAGGGTCGTGGCGACCGCGACGGCGGACCACGGCATCTCCGCCCCGAAGCCCGGCTGGAGCGAGCAGGACCCCGCGGACTGGTGGAACGCGACCGTCAAGGCGACCCGCGCAGTATTGAAGAAGTCGAAGATCCGGGCCTCGCGGGTCCAGGGCATCGGCCTGTCGGGGCAGATGCACGGGCTGGTGATCACCGACGGCGCGGGCACGCCGCTCCGCCCGAGCCTGATCTGGAACGATCAGCGGACGGCCGCCGAGGCGGCGGAAATCGAAGCCGCCGTCGGGGGCAGGAAGAAGCTCATCCGCCTGGTCGGCAACGTCGCGCAGACGTCATTCACGCTGACGAAGCTGCTGTGGGTCCGCAAGCACGAGCCGCGCATCTACGCGAAGATCAAGCACATGCTCCTGCCGAAAGACTACGTCCGCCTCTGCATGACGGGCGAGTACGTGGGTGACGTCTCGGACATGTCGGGCACGCTGCTGCTGGACCAGCGGAAGCGCGCCTGGTCGAAGAAGATGATCGACACGTTCCAGATCGACCGCGACATCCTTCCGCCCGTGGTGGAGAGTCACGAGATCACCGGACGGTTGACCGCCGGCGCGGCAAAGAAGCTCGGCCTGCCCGAGGGCACGCCGGTGGTTGGCGGCGGTGGCGACCAGCCGGCCGGGGCGATCGGCAACGGCATCGTCACGAACGGGCTGACCAGCGCGACGATGGGCACCAGCGGCGTGGTGTTCGTTCACTCGAAGGACTATCGCACCGACCCGGAGAGTCGCGTCGGCACGTTCTGTGCATCGGTCGCGGGCGAGTACTGCATGTTCGGCTGCGTCTTGTCCGCCGGCGGGAGCTTCCAGTGGTACCGCAACGAACTCGGCCAAGCCGAGATCGCCGCCGCGAAGCGCAAGGGCGTCGACCCGTACGAACTACTGACCGCCCAGGCGGCGGCCGCCCCGGCGGGCTGCGAAGGCCTGCAGTTCCTGCCCTATCTCACCGGTGAGCGGACGCCCTACTCGGACCCGAACGCGAAGGGCTGCTGGATCGGCATCCACAGCCGGACCACGCGGAACGAACTCGTCCGGGCCGTGCTGGAAGGCGTCACGTACGGCATGAACGACGCCGTGACGCTGCTGAAGGACCTCGGCATGCGGATCCGCCGCGTTCGCCTCTCCGGCGGCGGGGCGCGGAGCACGTTCTGGCGCCAACTTCAGGCGGACATCTACGGCACGACGTGCGAACTGATCAACACCGAGGAAGGCCCCGCGTACGGCGTGGCGCTGCTGGCGGCCGTCGGGGCGGGCGAGTACAAGAACATCCGCGAAGCCTGCACCGCGGGCATCAAGGTCACGAAGACCATCAAGCCCAACGCCGCAAGCAAGCGCTTCTACGCAAAGCGATACGCCCAGTACCAGCGGCTGTACCCGGCGCTGAAGGACGAGTTCGCCCGCATCGCGGAGTTGAGTTGAATCCGCAAACAGAGCCCCGACCGTAAGGAAGCGCAGACAGAGCCGCGACCGTAAGGAAGCGCAGACAGAGCCGCGACCGTAAGGGAGCGGAACCGGACAACCCGCACGTCCGGATCCCCGCTCCTCCATCCAAGCACACCCCACAGAGGAGCGACGATGAGAACCACGATTTCCGCCGCACTGTTCCTGACCGTGATGATGGCTGTCTGCCTGGTCGGGTGTAGCAAGTCGGGAGATGGCCAGGGCGAAGGTCCCGCCCCCCACAAGCCGATGGCCGCCGCGGACCTCCGCGCGATGTTCCAGCGCACGACCGACACGGAACTGCCCGCCGACGTGACGTGCATCGACGGACTGTCCGTCAAGTCCCACTGCGAACTCGGCGACATCATCACGGAGTCGGTCTTCATGAAGTTCGAGGCCCCCGACAGCTTTAAGGAACTGCTCAAGGGCAAGCTCAAGTCGACGTCGAACGAGCCCGAGTGGGTGATGACGAGCGACCCGCCGCCGGCGCTGCCCGGCTGGGACCTCAAGGACATGGAGGGCATGAAGGTCTACGTGGGCAAGACGGCGAGGCAGGACGACGGGCGGTACTTTAAGATCAGCGCCGCCTTCGACGAGAAGCGCCCGGTGGTGTACGTCGCTTCGGGCGAGGTCGTCCCCCCCGCCCCGCCGAAACCCAAGGCGCCCTGACGACGGGAGCGGGAGTTCCCGGCGTCCTTCTGTTACAGTTTTCTCGCGTATCGTCCGATTCAAGGTACCAGAGATTCGCGGTCGCCTTGCGCTTCCCGGGTGATCTGCTTCGTTTCCCGTCAACCGATCCCAACCACTCACAAGGAGAGTGACCCGATGGCAGAGACCTCCGTCAGCCCCAGCGGCGAGAAGTTCCCGATCCCCGGCAAGAAGGACTACGCGGTCGAGTACAAGCGCCTCGAGGGGCTCGTCAAGAAGGCCCGCAAGGAGGGCAAGGAAATCGTCGTCGTGATGGGCGTGGGCTTCGTGGGGGCGGTGATGGCCGCCATCGTCGCCGACACGGAGAACCGCAAGGGCCAGGCGAGCAAGTTCGTCATCGGCTGCCAGCGTCCCAGCACGCGAAGCTACTGGAAGATTCCCCTGTTGAACCGCGGCGAGTCGCCCGTCAAGGCCGAGGACCCCGAGGTCGATCCGATGATCGCCCGCTGCGTCAACGACCGCAAGACGCTGACGGCGACGTTCAACAGCGACTGCCTCCAGATGGCCGACTGCGTCGTGGTCGACGTGCAGTGCGACTACTCCAAGCAGGACCTGGGCACCATGAAGACGGGCGAGACCGAGATGAGCGCCCTGGAAGCGACGATGCGGACGATCGGCGAGAAGATCCCCGCCAAGTGCCTCGTGCTGATCGAGACCACCGTCGCCCCGGGCACGACGGAGTTCGTCGCCTGGCCGATCCTGAAGAAGGCCTTCGCCTCCCGGGGCATGAAGGCGACTCCCCTGCTGTCGCACAGCTTCGAGCGCGTCATGCCCGGCAAGGAATACATCTCGAGCATCCGCGATTTCTGGCGCGTCTGCAGCGGCTGCAACAAGACCGCCCGCAAGCGCGTGGTGAAGTTCCTCAACGAGGTGCTGAACACCGACGAGTTCCCGCTGACGGTCATGGACCGCCCGATCGAGTCGGAGACGACGAAGATCGTCGAGAACTCCTACCGCGCGACGACGCTGGCGTTCCTCAACGAGTGGTCCCTGTTCGCCGAGCGCAACGGCGTGGACCTGATCAAGGTCGTCAACGCGATCAAGATGCGCCCGACGCACAGCAACATGATCTTCCCGGGCCCGGGCATCGGCGGGTACTGCCTGCCGAAGGACGGCGGGCTCGGCTACTGGGCGTACCGGCACATCCTGGGCTTCGAGGACGGCGATGAGATCTTCAAGATCACACCCACCGCGATCGACATCAACGACACGCGCGGCCTGCACGTGGCGCAGCTCACGCGCGACGCGCTGCGGAACATGGGGCGCTACATCGCCGGCGCCGACGTGCTGATCTGCGGCGCGTCCTACCGCCAGGACGTGGGCGACACGCGCTACAGCGGTTCGGAGATGGTCGTCCGCAAGCTCACCGAGATGGGCGCCGAGATGCGCGTCCACGATCCGTACGTCGAGCACTGGTACGAACTCGAAAAGCAGGACGTCTACCCCGCGCCGGGGCACTCCTGGTCGCGCTTCTTCCGCAACCAGGACGAGCTGGTCAACACGACCGTTTCGCAGGACCTGCCCGACGTGCTCAAAGGCGCCGAGGCCGTCATCCTCGCCGTGCCCCACCAGCCCTACCTGCAGCTCGATCCCGACCAGGTCGTCAAGTGGGCGGGCGGGCCGCTGGCCGTCATCGACTGCTTCGGCATTCTCGATGACGACAGGATCCGCCGCTACTTCGAACTCGGCTGCGAGGTCAAGGCCCTCGGTCGCGGGCACATCCAGCGCATCAAGGAAGAGGTCCGCAAGAAGAAGTAGCCGCCTTTCCGACGCGATGGTATCATCCTCTCCGGTCTCCGCCGGCGGGCCACGGCGCCCGAGCGGCCGGGCTGCTTCCGTTCACTCGAGGATACCATGTACTGCGACCATCCAGCCTACAAGCCGATCCGCCATCTGCTGGTCGACCCCGAGATCACGGAGATCATGATCAACGGGCCCGAGCAGGTCTTCGTCGAGCGCCGCGGCAAGATGGAGATGCTGGACGAGACATTCGGCGACGCCCGGCAGCTCAGTTTCATGATCGAACGCATGCTCGAGCCCACCGGGCGGTCGATCTCGGCGGCCTCGCCGTTCGCGGACCTCCGCCTGCCCGACGGGTCGCGCGTCAACGTCACCATCCCCCCCATCGCCCTCGACGGCGCGTCGGTGACGATCCGGAAATTCACCAAGAGCCTCGCTTCCGTCGCCGATCTCGTCGCGTCCGGGACACTGTCGGAACGGATGGCGCAGTTTCTCTGTGCAGCCGTCGAGGGGCGGGCGAACATCGTCTTCTCCGGGGCGACGGGCACGGGCAAGACGACGACGCTCGGGATTCTCAGCAACTACATCCCCGAATCCGAGCGGATCATCACGATCGAAGACACCGCCGAGTTGCAGTTGCAGCAGAAGAACGTCGTCCGCCTCGAGTGCCGCCGCGCCAATCAGGAGGGCGCAGGCGAGGTCGACCTGTCGCAACTGGTCCGCAACGCGCTGCGGATGCGCCCGACGCGGATTCTCGTCGGTGAGGTCCGCGGCGCCGAGGCGTTGGACATGCTCCAGGCGATCCTGGCCGGGCACGAAGGCTGCCTCGCCGTCCTGCACGCCTCCACGCCGGCGGATGCGGTATCGCGGCTGGAAATGATGTCGCTGTCGCGCGGCCTGCAACTGCCCCTGTGGTCCATCCGCACGCAGATCGCCTCCGCGATCGACCTGATCGTCCAGCAGGAACTCCGCCCGGACGGATCGCGCAAGGTCACGTACATCACCGAAGTCTGCGGCGTGGAGAACGATCGCGTCGTGCTGCGCGACCTGTTCGCGTATCGCTCCGACACCCGAGCCACGGGCGACCGCGAGCAGGGAAGCTGGATCTGCAGCGGCGAGAAGCCGGACTTCCTCGCCAAGTGCGCCAAGAACAGCGTGAGCATCCCCGAACGACTCTACGCCGAGGGCGCGGACTGACCATTCCGCGCTCCGTTGTCGAGCAGAGCCGGTGGAGAAAATCCCGGAATTCCCCTTGCATTCGAAAAACAGTCGAAGTAGGTTCTTGGGAGATTGGTAAGCGCATTTCCGGGGTCTGCAGGGGCCTGTGGAGCCCGGGGAGTAAAGGATGCTATGGGATCGGTAACGTCAAGGAGGACGAGCCATGACTAAGCGCGTTGGAAAGTCCATCCGCATCGCGGCACTGCTGGTGGCAGCGGGGATTTGCTCTTCAGCATGGGCGGGCGTGATCCGTCACGACGTGGCGGAACACGAGTATATCACGCTCGGAGACGCGTACCTCAACGTCGGAAGGTTCTGGGGGTCGGACGACGACTCCACTCCCCCCGAGCCCCCCACACCGCCCGGGGACCCGGACCCGTGGAACCCCGGCCAGTGGATGGTCGACCCCCCTCCGCAGCCTTGGCCCCCCGGAACGGGTCCGGGCGACTCGTGGGTGAGGGTCGGGCAGTGGTACGGATCGGGGACGCTGATCGCGTCCAACTGGGTGCTGACGGCGGCCCACGTCGTGGAAGACGCGACGAACATGACATTCACGATCGGTGGAAGGGTCTTCGAAGCTGCCGAGATGATCCCGCACGCCGGGTACAACACCGTTACGCTTGCGAACAATATCGCCCTGGTTCGATTCGACACCGATGTCAGCTCCACCGTGCAGATCGCACCCGCCACGCTC
>CAZEJA010000206.1:0-6105 GCA_964512215.1 uncultured Planctomycetaceae bacterium | reverse complement strand
GAACTGTGGTTTTCATCCGGGAAATCCGGGGTACAAGGCCCTGCTCCCGATCCGCCTGTCGATCGTGTATCCGCGCTGGGAGGTGGGTCTGGTCCACGCGCTGGGTTGGCTGTCCGTGGGCGCCGCGGCGGGGGCGCTGCTGTGGAAACGGCGCAAACCATGGGCCCGGGCGGGTCTCGCAGCCGGGGCGTGGTTCCTGCTGATGCTCCTGCCGGCGCTGGGGTGGATTCCGATGCGATGGATGGTCTACTCGCTGGTGGCCGACCACTTCCAGTACCTCGCCCTGCCGGCCGTCCTCGCCCTCGCCGTCGCCGCCCTGTGGGCCGCGGCGCGACGCCTGCCGGAAGAAGCCCGCGCTTCGGTCGCCGCCCTGCCAATCCTCGCCTGCGGGGCGCTGACGTTCCTGCACGCCGGGGACTACCGCGACGCCTACACACTGTGGACGGACGTGACCAGGACCTACCCCGACATCGCACTGGCGCACAACAACCTGGGCACCATGCTCGAGGCGCGAGGCGAGCGACCGGCGGCCATCCAGGCCTACCGGACCGCCCTGGAACTGAATCCGGGGTCCGCGACCACGCACGCCGGACTGGCCAGCGCTCTCCTCAAGAACCGGAAGCCCGACGGCGCTATCCACCACGCGCAGCGGGCCATCGAGTTGCGGGCTCAATACGTCCGGACGTATCCGAACCTGGGCGTCAGCGCCGTGTTCGCCGAGGCGGAGAACACCGTCGGCGCGGTCCTGCTGCAGCGAGGGGATCCCACGGCCGCCCTGTCCCGCTTCGAGCGAGCCATGCAGGCGTCCCCCGATATGTCCGATGCCTATACGAACGCGGGGTTGGCGCTGATCAAACTGCGTCGCCCCGTCGACGCCGAGGCGAAACTCCGCCGCGCCGTGGAACTCAGCCCCAACGAGATCGAGCCCGTCTACAACCTGGGCCTGGCGCTGCATGCCCAGAGCAAGCTCAAAGAGGCGCTGGCGTGGTTCCGGCGGGCGCTGAAGCTGCAGCCGAACCACCCGCGGGCCCACAACAACGCGGGTGCGGTGCTTGCGATGCTCGATCGCCCCGACGAGGCGATCCCGCATTTCGAGAAGTCGCTGCGTATCGATCCGGAGAACATCGGGTCGAGGATCAACCTCGCCACATCCCTGCGGCAGGTCGGTCGCACTGCCGAAGCGATTGAGCAGTGGCGGCGGATCCTCCGGACCCATCCGAACCATACGGGGGCGAGGCGGAACCTGGCCGTCGCGCTGAACGACCTCGCCCGCGCTCTCGCGTCGCATCCACAGGCGGACCGGCGCAACGGCCCCGGGGCCGTCCGCCTCGCCGAGCAGGCCTGCGCGATGACGGGACATCGCGAGCCGGTTCTGCTGGACACGCTGGCGGCGGCGTACGCGGAGGCGGGACGGTTCGAGGAAGCGGTCCAGACCGCGGAGAAAGCGCTGGAACTGGCGACGGCCGCCAAGCTGACGTCGCACCTGGAAGGGATCCGCAGCCGCCTGGCGCTCTACAAAGCCGGGCAGCCCTACCGCCAATCCCCCGCGACCCCCGGACCCTGATCACCCGCCGGCCTTGCCCTCCTTCTCCATCTTCTTCCGCATCTTGTACTTCTCGTAGGGAGAGGGCGGTCGCTCCTTCTTCGGCCCCACGCTGGCGCCGGGGGTTGCCGGCGCCGTTGTAGGCGTCTTGACGTCCGGCTTCCATCCGAGCGGCGGCAGGAGCATCTCGACCTTGCGGAACTGCCCGGCCAGGCGGTACACGCCGATTCCCACCGACCCGGACGTGTGCGTGCCGTCCTCGACCTCGATGATCTTCTCCCCGTTGACATACAGCGTCAGCGTCTCGCCGATCGCCGTGAACATCATCTCGTACGTCCCGCCGTAGTGCCTCTTCGTGCTTTCGGACCGAAGGTAGCTGGAGTCGTCGCGCTTGCCCGAGATCGTGCGCCTGCCGACATTGAACGTGGACTTCTCGGGAAGGTACGACGCGAAGTACCTGCCCCGGCTCCCGCAGCGAAGCGCCAGCACCAGCGCGCCCTTCGCTTCGGGGAGCTTCGTCGTCCCCGTCGCCTTGCTCACCGTGGCGCGGATGGCCTGGTCCCGCGCGACCTTCGAGTGATAGAGCGTCAGGTGCCCTCTCAGGCTGACGACGCCGTCGGCGTACGCGACGGGCTGGCTGATCTTCCGCGTGTAATAGTCATCCGACTGCCATCCGATCCGCCAGCCCAGCAGCTTCGTCGGCGAGGTCAGCAGGGAGACCCACTTCGCTTCCTCCGGCTGGGAGGCTTCGGGCGGACCGTACCGCTCCAGCGCCTTCTTGACACGCTCCAGAGAAATCGTCGCCTTCAGGCGGGCCATCTCCTCGCCGCCCTCCTGCGACAGGAACCGCTCGTAATACGCCTTCGCCCGCGCGTAGACGACGCCCTTTCCCGCATCCGTCGCTTCCCTGGCGAAGCTCTCGTACCACTGCGCCAGTTCCAGGCACGCCGCGGGCGCCACCTCCTCGACCGCTCCCGCCGCCAGCGGCACGTACGTCGCCAGCACCTCGCCCGTCTCGTCGGTCAGCAGCTTGCCCGCCTCGGCCGGACGGTCCATCTCCACGATCAGGAATCGGATCAGCGTCATGCGGGCCTTCAGGTCGGTCGGGTCGACCTCCACGCGCCTGGCGTACATCTCCAGCCGTTGCTCGGCGGCCTGACGCAGCGTGGCCGCCTTGATCCGCAACTGCACTTCCCCCCGGCGGTCGGAGTTGATGTAGGCGGCGATCGACATCGCCCGGCGGTAGGTCGCCACCGCCTCGGCGGCGTTCGTGCCGATCTGCCTGTCCCCCGCGGCCAGCAGCGCCCCCAGCAGGCGCTGCCCGGCGGCGGGCTTCTCGTCCGCCGGCGCCCGGGCATAGGCGAGTTGGTAGACCTCCAGCAGTCTCCGCGCGCATTCGTCGCGCCGTTCCGGAACGGCCTCGGCGAGCGCCTTCATCGCAATCGCCGCCAGACCGTATCCTTCCGGGCTGCGCACACCGAACGCGTACGCCTTTTCATACAGCAGGTGCTGCATCGTGGGATACTCGGCCGCCACGGGCACGGCCTCCAGGAGACGTTTGGCGAACTCGACGTCGTCGGCGGGCGTGGCCGTCGCCTCCACGGCCCGGACATCGGCGCCGAACAGCGCTTCGAACCCCTTCTGAACGTCGACCTCGCCCCTCCCCACGCCGCAGGCCGAAAGCAGACACACCCCCGCCGCCACCACACTCGCGATCTTGCTCATATACGCATCCTATCTGCTGATCGAGTGAACACAAGGGCTAACGCACGCTCCCGCCCGGCATTGCGGCCGGGGCGTTTCCTGTGGACTTGTCCGCCCGCCCGTGCCATCATCGTCCCCACGCGCCGGGGCGGACCGACCGCTCCCGCCACGTTCCCGCATCGCCGGAGTGACCATGAGTATCATCGAACCGTTCGTGGGGCTGTGCCTGCTGCTGGGCGTCGGGCACCTGCTCCGGATGAAGATCCGCCTCCTGCAGAAGCTGTACCTGCCCTCCTGCGTTATCGCCGGGCTGGTGGGGCTGGCGATCCTGCAGATTTCCCGCTCGGCCGGGGCGCCGGTCCCGCCCGTCTGGACGGCCGGGTGGGGGCGGCTGCCGGGCTTCCTGATCAACATCGTCTTCGCCTGCCTGTTCCTGGGCGTGAAGCTGCCGAACTTCCGGACCATCCGCCGCCACGCCGGGCCGCAACTGGCCTACGGGCAGGTCGTCGCGTGGGGGCAGTACGTCGTCGGCATCGGGCTGTTCCTGGTGGCGATCCAGTACGTCTGGCCGGACCTGCCGACCATGTTCGGGGGAATTCTGCCGGTCGGTTTCGAAGGCGGACACGGCACGGCCGCCGGACTGACGGGAACGTTCGCCGACCTGAACTGGGAAGCGGGCAAGGACTTCGCCCTCGTCAGCGCCACGGCGGGCATCTCCAGCGCGATCATCGTGGGCATGGTGCTGGTGAACTGGGCGGCGAGGAAGGGCTACACCCATCGCCGCCGGGCGCCCGAGGACATCCCGGAAGACGACTCCATCGGCGTGATCCCCGTCGACCGGCGTCCCGAGGCGGGCAAGCTCACCGTCAAGTCCGACGCCATCGAATCGTTCACGCTGCACGTGGTGATCGTGGCCCTCGCGATCTTCGTCGGCTACCTGCTGAAGGAAGGGCTCTGGCAGATCGAAGGGCTGGTCAATCACGGCCAGGCCGACGACGCCCGAAAGGCCAGCGCCATCTACATCATGGTCAAGAGCTTCCCGCTGTTTCCGCTGTGCATGATCGGCGGGCTGATCGTGCAGCTCCTCGAGGACAAGTTCGACCGCCACAATCTCGTCGACCTCGGCCTGACGCGGCGGATTCAGAACACCGCGCTGGACTTCCTCGTCGTCGCCGCCATCGCGACGATCCGCATCGAGACGCTCCAGAACGGGCTCGTGCCCCTGCTGATCCTCGTGGGCGCGGGCATCGCATGGAACGTCTTCTGCGTGGTCGTGCTCGCGCGGCGGATGCTGCCCGATGCGTGGTTCGAGCGGTCCATCGCCGAGATGGGCCAGTCCATGGGCGTCACCGCGACGGGGCTGCTGCTGCTCCGTGTGGTGGACCCCGACTACGAAAGCCCCGCCGCCGATGCGTTCGCCTACAAGCAGATCCTCCACGAGCCCTTCATGGGCGGCGGACTGTGGACGAGCACCGCGATTCCCCTGCTGGCGCTGTGGGGCGGCTGGCCCGTCTTCGCCATCGCCGCGGGGGCGGCGGCGTTCTGGATCATCCTCGTGTTCGCGACGGGAATATCCGGGCGAGCAAGGGAGTGAAAGCTCAGGTCGCCGTACCGGCGACCGCTAAACGGTGCGAAGAAAAGGACTTCTGCGCAGGAACGCCCCCGTTGCTTCTCAATTGGAAATTGAAAATCGGAAATTGGAAACCCGAAGTCACGTCACCATCATGTTATTCCGGTGGATGACCTCGTCGTACGTCTTGTCGCCCAGCACGCGGGGGATCTGACTGGTCTTGAGGCCGCGGATCTTGTCGATCTGCTCGGCGGAGTAGTTGGTCAGGCCGCGGGCGATCTCCTCGCCGTCCGGTGCGACCACCGACACCGTCGCTCCCTTGCCGAACGCCCCCGCAACGCTCGTGATGCCCGAGGGCAGCAGGCTCTTGCCGCCGCGCAGCAGCGCCTCGGCGGCGCCGGCGTCGACGTACACCGACCCCGCCGGACGTGACGCCAGGCCGATCCAACGACGGCGGCTGGACATCTTCCGGCGCGCGGGTACGAAGAGCGTACCCACGCGCTCGCCCGCCAGCAGGCGTGTCAGGACCTTCGGCATGCGGGCGTTGGCGATGACGGCTACCTCCCCCGCCCGCGTGACCTGCCCGGCTGCTTCCAGCTTCGTGCCCATCCCGCCGGAACCGAGGCGGCTTCGCCCGGCCCCGACCAGCCCCCGCGCATCGGCGATCTTCTCGACAACGTCGACCACGTGCCCGTCGGCCAGCACGCCGTCGACGCACGTCAGCAGGATCAGCGCATCGGCGCCGAGCAGGTTTGTCACCAGCGCCGCGATCACGTCGTTGTCGCCGAAGCGGATCTCGTCGACGGCCACCGCGTCGTTCTCGTTGACGATCGGGACCGCGCCGCACTCGCGCAGGGCGGCGAGCGTATTGCGGATGTTGAGGTACCGCGTCCGCTGGCGGAAGTCGTCGGCCGTCACGAGCACCTGGGCGACCTTCACGTCGCACCGGGCGAAGGCGTCGTGAAACGCCCGCATGAGCTGCCCCTGCCCGACGGCGGCCACCGCCTGCAGCATGGGCATCGTCCGCGGGCGCTCCGTGAGGTCCAGTTCGGGCAGGCCCGCGCCGATCGCCCCGCTGCTGACGACCGTGACCGACACACCGGCCTTCCGCACGGCTGCGATCTGGCGCACGAGGGCGTTGATGACCTTGCGGTCCAGCCGAACCACGACCTGCTCATCGGCAAGCAGTGAGACGACGCTTTCGAAACGCTCCTGGGGGGCATTGAGCGACGCTGCCAGTTCCGATGGAAGCGGCGGAGACAGACCTGCCTGGCGCAGTGCGGATTCG
>CAZEJA010000205.1:3945-6140 GCA_964512215.1 uncultured Planctomycetaceae bacterium | reverse complement strand
CCCCAAGCCCAGCTACTGCGCTGGCTGGGACACTCACAGCCCCAGATGAATCGCCACCCCGCACAGAAGGACCATCGCCCCGGCCAGTGCGTGACTGTATCGCTCCAGGCGTTTCATCGGCGCCAGCGCCAATCCGAAGGTCGACAGCATCACGACGCCCAGCATCGTTCCGATCGTCACGACCGCGAACACACCGGCGACGACGATGACACCCCAGAGGCTCTGGGCGGCGGCGGGGTACATCAGGATCGGAATCAGCGGCTCGCACGGGCCGAACACGAAGATCGCGAACAGCACCCAGGGCGTGAGGCTCTTGCCCTTCGCCTCGTGCGGGTGGGCGTGGTCGGTGTCGTGGCGGTGCTCGTGGTCGTGCTCGTCGTCCTCGCCGTGCCAGTGTCGGTGCGCGTGGGGGCGGTTGCGTATGGCCCGTCGTACGCCCCAGACGAAGTAGACCAGCCCGAAGGCCGTCAAGGCCCACGCGGCGACGTCGCCCCGGACCGACTCGGTCAACTCCAGGAAGTTCAGCGTGATGCCCGCCGCGATGCCGATTGCCCCCAGCGCCACGGAACCGACTACGTGCCCCAACCCGCACAGCGCCGTCACCCACGCCGTCTTCGCGGGCGACCACTTCCGCGCACGCGAAATCACGATGAAGGGCAGGTAATGGTCCGGACCCATCAACGTGTGCAGCAGGCCGATCGAGGCGGCCGTGATCGTCAGGGCAATCATCTCGCTGGACATCGGTTCTCCGTATGCGCTACTCCGGGCGTTTCACCCGGCGCGTCCCTATATCATCCACTTTCCGCACGGCGACGCCAAGGGATTTCTGGCAGTCCGTCCGGCCGACCTGCCTGCCGGCAGGCAGGTTCACTTCGCTCATCAGCCGGCTTCATTGCGGAGAATCCGTTTACATCCGTCGTATAGTTTACTATGATGTATTGGCGCCAAGGAGCACCCATGCGACCCCCTGCGACCATTCAGCCGTGGCTGCCGATCGAGAAGATGTTCCGATGGCTGCAGGATGCGCCGGATGAGGCGTCGCATAAGCGCCGCTTGGCGGTGTGGTTGACGCACACCAGCCGGCTGCATGCCAACCGGGTCGCGGACGCTCTGGGCGTGTCGACGGCGGCCGTCTGGGCGTGGATACGACAGTACAATGCGTCCGGCCCGGATGGACTGGAACGGGTCGGGCGCGGGGGAAGGCGCTGGGGGTTCCTGACGCGTCAACAGGAGGCGGATCTGCTCGACCCGTTCCTGCGCCGCGCCCGCGCCGGACGCCCTCCGCGGGGCGCCGAGGTCCGCCAGGCCGTCGAAGAGCAACTCGGCAAGAGCGTTTCCCTCTCCTACGTGTACCGCCTGCTCCACCGCCACGGGTGGGCGACGGCGATTTCCCAGTCGCATGCTTCCGGCGCAACTGATGCTCCCACAGACACTTTCCAGAACATCGCTCGCCCCTGGCAACGAGAAACGTAGACGAGATCCTACCAACCTATTCCTATACCTCTGTTGTATGAAATTCTTTTCTGCTGGACTTCCGGCTTCTCGCGCGGTCTATAGGTGCGCCGACGTGAGGAGTCGGCGGTCTTTCCTTCCTGTTGGAGTACCCGATGGACATCATTGCAGACTTCACCGCCAAGGTCACCGGCCGGGCCTTCAGCGTCGTTCTGCCCGAGGGACGCGATGAGCGGATCCTCCAGGCGGCGCGGAAGATCCTCGACGCCGACATCGCCCGCCCGATCGTGCTGGGCAAGGCCGATCGAATCGCCGGGGCCGCCACAGCCGCCGGGGTCGACCTCGACGGGATCACCACGTTCGACTCCCGCCAGAGCGACAAGCTCGACGCCTACGCGGACAAGTACATCGAGGGGCGCGATGACATCACGCACACCGTGGCGCGGCGCATGCTCATGAAGCCGGTCATCCACGGCGCGATGATGGTGGCCTGCGGGGACGCCGACACCGCCGTCGCGGGCGTGGCCACGCCGACGGCGACGCTCATCCAGGCGGGCGTGCTCACCGTCGGGCTGCTCGAGGGCATCGAGACGCCGTCGAGCTACTTCCTGATGGTCGTCCCGAAGTTTCTGGGCGGCGAGGACCGGGCGTTCATCTACGCCGACTGCGCCGTCAACATCGACCCGAACGCCGCCGAGCTGGCGGACATCGCGCTGGCGTCGGCGGCCAGCGCCCGCGGGCTG
>CAZEJA010000205.1:0-3935 GCA_964512215.1 uncultured Planctomycetaceae bacterium | reverse complement strand
ATCGCCCGTACCGACCACATCCTCAAACAACTCGCCGGCGGGCTGCTCACCGAAGAGCCCCGCGTGGCGATGTTGTCGTTCTCGACACGCGGCAGTGCGGCGGGTCCGCGGGTCGACAAGGTCACCGAGGCCCTCGAGATCGCCCGCCGCCGGGCGCCGGATCTGAAGATCGACGGCGAGTTCCAGGCGGACTCGGCCATCGTCCCCCGCGTCGCGGCCAAGAAGGTCAAGGACGAAAGCGACGTCGCGGGCAAGGCGAACGTCATCATCTTCCCGGACCTCGACTCCGGGAACATCGCGTACAAGCTGACGCAGTACATGGCCGACGCCCAGGCGATCGGCCCGTTCCTGCAGGGCTTCGCCAAGCCGATCACGGACCTGTCGCGCGGCGCGAGCGTCGACGACGTCGTCTCCACCGTCGTGCTCACCCTCGCCCAACTTCTGTAGCAGACCAAGGGATCCAAACCGACATGAAAGTCCTCGTTCTCAACGCCGGCAGCTCGTCGATCAAGTACCAGTTGTACCAGATGCCGAAGGAAGCCGTGCTGGCCCGCGGCGTCGTGGAGCGGATCGGCGAGGACGTCGCTGCGCTGGTGCACTCGAACAACGGCGAGAAGCACACGGAAGACGTCCAGGCCGCCGACCACGAGCAGGGCATGGAACTGATCCTCCAGACGCTCGTCAGCGAGGAGTATGGCGTGATCGGCAGCGTCGACGAGATCGGCGCCGTCGGGCATCGCGTGGTTCACGGGGGCGAAGAGTTCACGGGCTCGGTCGTCGTCGACGATGCCGTGATCGCTTCACTCGAGCGGTACGCGGACCTCGCGCCGCTGCACAACCCGCCGAACCTCACCGGCATCCGCGCCGCCCAGCACAACCTGCCGCACGCCAGGCAGATCGCCTGCTTCGACACCGCGTTTCACACAACGATTCCCAAGGTCGCCTACCTCTACGCCCTTCCCTACAGGCTCTACGAGGAATACCGCGTCCGCCGGTACGGCTTCCACGGCACGTCCCACCGCTGGGTCGCCCGCCGCGCCGCGAAGATGCTGGGCAAGGACAAGTACGGCGTGAACGTCATCACCTGTCACCTGGGCAACGGCTGCTCGATCACCGCCGTCCGCAACGGCGAGAGCGTCGACACGTCGATGGGCCTGACGCCGCTGGAAGGCGTCGTGATGGGCACGCGTTCGGGCGACTTCGACCCGGCGATCCTGTTCTACCTGGCCGACAAGGGCTACAGCGTCGAGAAGCTCAACGCGATGTGCAACAAGGAGAGCGGGCTGCTGGGCATTTCCGGAAAGTCCAACGACATGCGGAACCTGCAGGAACACGCCGACGGCGGCGACGAGCGGGCCCAACTCGCGATTGACATCTTCTGCTACCGCATCAAGAAGTACATCGGGGCCTACACCGCCGTGCTGGACACGCTCGACGCGATTGTCTTCACGGGGGGTATCGGCGAGAACGCCAGCGGCGTCCGCGGGAAGATCTGCGAGGGGCTCACGCAGATCGGCGTGGAGATGGACGCCGAGCGGAACGCCGCCATCCACGGGACGGAGAGCGAGATCAACTCCCCGGGCAGCCGCGTCAAGGTCTTCGTCATCCCCACAAACGAAGAAGCCGCCATCGCCAACGACACGTTCGAACTGGCGGAGTGAGGAAGCAATCATGGTCGACCACGCACCGCATCAGCCGTTGACGGACGGTCAGATCGCCGCCCTGCGGGAGGCCGGCTGCACGGCCGAGGACTGGGGGCAGGTCCTGGTCGCGGAAGACTTCTCCGCCGCCTCCGTGCGGGACGTCGCCTTCTTCGGGCGGGTCGTCATCGGCTCGCTGGCGGGCACGGTGACCGACGCGCACGGGGTCGACAAGCCGTGCGGCCTGTACGAAGCGACGATCATCGACTGCACGATCGGCGACGGCGTGCGGATCGCCAGCGTCGGCGTGCACGTGGCCGGGTACGAGATCGCCGACGGCGCGTGCATCGAGAACGTCGGCACGATGCAGACGAATTCCGGAGCGACGTTCGGCAACGGCGTGGAAGTCGCTCCTGTCAACGAAGGCGGCGGGCGGGAAGTGGTGCTCTTCGACGGCCTCTCGTCGCAGTTCGCCCACCTGCTCTGCCTGCACCGCTACCGCCCGAAGCTCGTCGAGCGCCTCCGGCAGATCGCAACGGCCTATGCCGAATCGGTCCGATCGGACTGGGGCTGCGTGGGCGCGGGCGCGCAGATCTGCTCGGCCGGCGAGATCGTGGACGTGAAGATCGGCCCGGCCGCGACGATCAACGGGGCCGCCAGCCTGCGGAACGGGACGATCCTCTCCACCCCCGATGCCCCCACTACCGTCGGCGCCGCCGTCGAGGCCGAGGACTTCATCATCGCCGAAGGCTCTTCCGTCACGGGCGGAGCCGTGCTGGACAAGGTCTTCGTCGGTCAGGGCTGCCAGGTGGGCAAGCAGTTTTCCGCGGAGAACTCGCTCTTCTTCGCCAACTGCGAAGCCTTCCACGGCGAGGCCTGCTCGGTCTTCGCGGGCCCGTACACGGTGACGCACCACAAGTCGACGCTGCTCATCGCGGGGCTGTTCAGTTTCTACAACGCCGGCAGCGGGACGAATCAATCCAATCACATGTACAAGCTCGGGCCCGTGCACGAGGGCAAGCTCGAGCGCGGCTGCAAGACGGGCTCGTTCTCGTACCTGATGTGGCCCTGCCGGGTGGGTCCGTTCAGCGTGGTGCTGGGCAAGCACACGGGCACGTTCGACGTGGCGGACTTCCCGTTCAGCCACATCGAGGCCCGCGGCGACGGGCGGTGCAGCATGGTTCCCGGACTGCACCTGACGACCGTGGGCACGGTGCGGGACGGCGCGAAGTGGCCCACGCGCGACCGGCGCGGCGAGTCGAAGCGGGACGTGATCTCCTTCGACGTGTTCAGCCCGTACACCGTCGGGAAGATGCTGCGGGCGTGCGAGACGCTGCAGCAGCTCCAGGAAACGACGGACAAATCGATCGAGGAGGTCTCCGTCGGCGGGGCGATGGTGCGGCGGCCGATCCTGCGGTCGTGGAAGAAGTACTACCGCCCGGGCATCGAGATGTACCTGCTCGAGAAGGTCGTCGAGGCCGCCGAACGGGCGATCGAAAGCGGCGCGGGCATTCCCGAGTGTTTCGCTGCCGACGGAGAAGCCGCCGGCGAAGGGCGTTGGGTGGACGTCGGCGGGCAGTTGATGTCGCCCCAGCGCCTGGCGGACCTCGCGGGGGCGATCGAGCGCGGCGAGGTGGCGAACGCGGAGGATTTCGCCGCGGCCGTCGAGGCGATCCGCGACGCCTACAGGAAGGATGAATGGGCCTGGGTGCGGAAGGCGTACCGGCAGGTCTTCGAGGTCGACCTGGACGCGGCGACGGTGGACGACGTCGCTGCCGCCGCGGAGAAGCTGCTCGCGGTGAAGGGCAAGTTCCTCAAGCTGGTCGCCTCCGACGCGGACAAGGAGTTCGCCGAGCTGTCGCGGACGGGCTTCGGCGTGGACGGCGAGCCCGCCGACCTCGACGCGGACTTCCAGGCCGTCCGCGGCACGTACGAGGACAACTCCTTCGTGACCGACATGCAGGCCAGCGCCGAGCAGCTTCGCGAGCGCATCGAGCAGTTCCAGCAGAACCTGTCCGCCCGATAGCGGGCATGAGATATCCAGTGATAACACCCTCGTTTGAGAAAGGAATGAAGCAATGAGACTGATCGTACAGGAAGATTACCGGGACGCCTCCGCCTGGGCGGCGGCGTACGTGGTCCGGTGCATCAAGCGGTTCAAGCCCACCGCGAAGAAGCCCTTCGTCATGGGCCTGCCGACGGGCTCGTCCCCGCTGGGGATGTACCGGGAGCTGATCCGCCTGAACAAGACAGGCAAAGTCAGCTTCGCCAACGTCGTGACGTTCAACATGGACG